>NZ_WXWO01000048.1:0-27974 GCF_009904845.1 Vibrio sp. V38_P2S17PM301
TAGCTAAGCCTGGTTCAATCACTCCACACACTAAGTTCGAATCAGAAGTCTACGTACTGTCTAAAGATGAAGGTGGTCGTCACACTCCATTCTTCAAAGGCTACCGTCCACAGTTCTACTTCCGTACAACTGACGTAACTGGTAACATCGAGCTACCAGAAGGCGTAGAAATGGTAATGCCAGGCGACAACATCAAGATGACTGTTGAGCTGATCGCACCAATCGCGATGGACGAAGGTCTACGTTTCGCGATCCGTGAAGGCGGCCGTACAGTAGGTGCTGGTGTTGTTGCGAAAATCTTTGAATAAGATTTGACGAAACACTGGTAAAAAGGGCATCATTTGATGCCCTTTTTATGCGCTGAATGAAGTGTTTGCTGGTTTCTTATTCATGCAAATGCGCAGTCAGGATTTTATTAGGTTGAGAGTTTGCACTCGACTGATAAAAAGAGCACATCACGGGGTTTCCCTTGGTGTTATGGATTTGCCCTGCAACAGCGGGGTTGTTGTCGTCTATATTAAGACTTAGACAGGTTGGTTTTATGAAAGCAAATAATGCTGAAACTCCTGATAGCTCGAACGCAGCAGACACATTTAAGTGGATCGTCGCTTTTGTTCTGCTAGCTGCCGCTGTTGTGGGAAACGCGCTTTTGGGTGGAAGTGGTCCACAGTCAAGCTTTACTGTGTATGAACTGCATGTGGTTGCGCGAGCAGCCGGCGCGGTAGTTTTGGTTGTTGCAGCACTGGGTGTGCTGGCGACGACCGTGAAAGGTAAAGCTGCGATCGCATTCGCTCGCGATGCACGTATGGAAGTTCGTAAAGTGGTTTGGCCGACTCGTCAGGAAACCATGCAAACAACTTTTATCGTTTTAGCTGTAAGTATTGTAATGGCTCTGGTGCTATGGGGCATTGACGGCATTATGGTCCGTCTGGTTGCCTTTGCGACTGGGGTATAGAGGGTTTTAATTCATGAGTGAAGCTCCAAAAAAACGCTGGTATGTGGTTCAGGCCTTCTCTGGTTTTGAAGGTCGAGTAGCACAGTCTCTGCGCGAGCATATCAAAATGCACGGCATGGAAGAGCTGTTTGGTGAAGTTCTGGTTCCTACTGAAGAAGTAGTAGAAATGCGTTCAGGCCAACGCCGTAAGAGTGAGCGTAAGTTCTTCCCTGGCTACGTTCTGGTTCAGATGATCATGAACGATGAATCATGGCACTTAGTACGCAGCGTGCCGCGTGTCATGGGCTTCATTGGTGGTACCTCTGACCGTCCGGCTCCGATCACAGACAAAGAAGCCGATGCGATTCTGAATCGTCTGGAGAAAGCCAGCGAAGCACCACGTCCTAAGACTATGTTTGAAGCCGGTGAAGTGGTTCGCGTTAACGAAGGTCCGTTTGCTGACTTTAACGGTACGGTTGAAGAAGTGGATTATGAGAAGAGCCGCCTGAAAGTGTCTGTGTCGATCTTTGGTCGTGCAACACCGGTTGAGCTCGAATTTGGTCAAGTCGAAAAACTTGATTAAAAAAACACCTTTTTAAGGCTTGTTTAAGGCGCGAAATATGACTATAATTTCGCGCCTTTTTGCTTCTATTGAAGCGAAAAGTTTTGTACATCAACGGGGAGCTGATCAGTCGATTAGCGTTTGAACCCAAGAATTAGGTATTATCATGGCTAAGAAAGTTGAAGCTTATATCAAGCTGCAAGTTGCTGCTGGTATGGCAAACCCAAGTCCACCAGTTGGTCCTGCACTAGGTCAGCACGGTGTTAACATCATGGAATTCTGTAAAGCGTTCAACGCAAAAACAGAATCTCTGGAGAAAGGCCTGCCTACTCCTGTTGTTATCACTGTTTACAACGACCGTTCTTTCACGTTCATCACTAAGACTCCACCTGCGGCTGTTCTGCTGAAGAAAGCGGCTGGCGTTAAGTCTGGTTCAGGTCGTCCAAACACTGAAAAAGTGGGTACTGTAACTGACGCTCAAATCCAGGAAATCGCAGAAACTAAAGCTGCAGACATGACTGGTGCTGACATCGAAGCGATGAAGCGTTCTATCGCGGGTACTGCTCGTTCAATGGGCCTAGTGGTAGAGGGTTAATATCATGGCAAAACTAACTAAGCGCATGCGCGTAATCCGCGAAAAAGTTGACGTAACTAAAGAATACGAAATCAACGAAGCTGTTGCTCTTCTGAAAGAACTGGCAACTGCTAAATTCGTAGAGTCTGTTGACGTTGCTGTTAACCTAGGTATCGACGCTCGTAAATCTGACCAAAACGTTCGCGGTGCAACTGTACTGCCACACGGTACTGGTCGTGATATCCGCGTTGCTGTATTCACTCAAGGTGCTAACGCTGAAGCTGCGAAAGAAGCTGGTGCGGACCTAGTGGGTATGGAAGACCTGGCCGAGCAAGTTAAGAAAGGCGAAATGAACTTCGACGTTGTTGTTGCTTCTCCAGATGCAATGCGCGTTGTAGGTCAACTAGGTACTATCCTGGGTCCTCGTGGTCTGATGCCAAACCCGAAAGTTGGTACTGTAACGCCTAACGTTGCTGAAGCGGTTAAGAACGCGAAAGCAGGTCAGGTTCGTTACCGTAACGACAAGAACGGTATCGTTCACACGACCATTGGTAAAGTTTCTTTCGAAGCTGACCAATTGAAAGAGAACCTGGAAGCACTTCTAGTGGCTCTTAAGAAAGCTAAGCCTTCTTCAGCGAAAGGTACTTTCCTGAAGAAAGTCAGCATCTCTACCACTATGGGTGCAGGTGTTGCAGTGGAACAGGGTAGCCTGAACACTCAAGCTTAAATGATTTGATTAGGCGTGAAATTGATGTATAATTTTGCGCCTAATTATTGTGGTTGGGGCTGAATTTTGGTTCTTTGAACTGTCTTTGGTTCGAAATGAATTAAGACTCAGTCTCCGTCCAAGACCGTAGGCGTTTGAATTTTTTCAGACTTAATTGTCCTACGTAGATGGTGCCCAAACCCGACAGAAAGCTCTATGTAAATAGTTACCTTTCTTCTGGGAATGCACCTAATTAACTCTCACTGTTGTGATAATAGTGAGTGGTGTAATAACAACCAGGAGTAAATCCAAGATGGCTTTAAACCTTCAAGACAAAAAAGCAATTGTTGCTGAAGTCAACGAAGCAGCCAGTGGTGCACTTTCTGCAGTTGTAGCTGATTCTCGTGGCGTTGAAGTTGGTGCAATGACCGCTCTACGTAAACAAGCTCGCGAAGCGGGTGTTTACATGCGTGTTGTTCGTAACACTCTTGCACGCCGTGCTGTTCAGGGTACTGACTACGAGTGTCTGACTGACACTTTCACTGGTCCTACTCTGATTGCATTCTCAAATGAGCACCCAGGTGCTGCAGCGCGTCTTTTCAAAGATTTCGCTAAAGAGAATGCTGAGTTCGAGATCAAAGCTGCTGCATTTGAAGGCGCAGTTACTGATGCTGAAATTCTAGCGACACTACCAACTTACGACGAAGCGATTGCACGCCTGATGATGTGCATGAAAGAAGCTTCTGCTGGCAAGCTGGCACGTACTATCGCTGCTATCCGCGATCAAAAAGAAGAAGCTGCGGCGTAAGCCTTGCTTTTTACTGGTTGCTTAATAAACTTATTGTTGACTTAAAAGAGAATTGTTATGTCTATTACTAACGAGCAAATCCTAGACGCAATTGCAGAAATGTCTGTAATGCAAGTTGTTGAACTGATCGAAGCTATGGAAGAGAAATTCGGTGTTACTGCTGCTGCTGCTGTTGTAGCTGGTGGCGCTGCTGGCGGCGAAGCTGCTGCTGAGCAAACTGAATTCGACGTAATCCTAGAATCTGCTGGCGGTAACAAAGTTGCTGTAATCAAAGCAGTTCGTGGCGCAACTGGTCTAGGCCTGAAAGAAGCTAAAGCTCTAGTAGACGGCGCTCCAGCACCTCTGAAAGAAGGCGTTGAGAAAGACGAAGCTGAAGCTCTGAAAGCTCAGCTAGAAGAAGCTGGTGCAACTGTTGTTGTTAAGTAATTATTACTTAGCTTCTTAGCCGTATGGCTAATGGCTGGTGGTTTTTTAACCACCGGCCTTTTTGCGCTGTAGGGCATAGGTGAATTTTCCCGCTGTTTAAGCACCTATCTCCGAGCAAAAAACATTTCATGCTCTCTTAATGGAATGTCACTACAGTTTAAACAGTTGTTTAGTCACTGTCTCATTATTAGTGGAGACAGTTTGGGTCACTTATCAGCGAGCTGAGGAACCCCATGGTTTACTCTTATACCGAGAAAAAGCGCATCCGTAAGGACTTTGGTACTCGTCCACAAGTGTTGGACATTCCATACCTGCTATCGATCCAGCTCGATTCGTTCGAGAAGTTCATCGAACAGGATCCTGAAGGGCAATACGGTCTTGAGGCTGCTTTCCGTTCTGTATTCCCGATTCAGAGCTACAACGGCAATTCCGAGCTGCAATACGTTAGCTACCGTCTTGGTGAGCCAGTTTTTGACGTTAAAGAATGTCAAATCCGCGGCGTAACATACTCAAAGCCACTGCGCGTGAAACTGCGCCTGGTGATCTTTGATAAAGACGCGCCAGCAGGTACTGTAAAAGACATTAAAGAACAAGAAGTCTACATGGGTGAAATTCCACTCATGACTGAGAATGGTACCTTCGTAATCAATGGTACCGAGAGGGTTATCGTATCCCAGCTGCACAGAAGCCCAGGTGTGTTCTTCGACAGCGATAAGGGTAAGACCCACTCATCAGGTAAAGTTCTTTATAACGCACGTATTATTCCTTACCGCGGTTCATGGCTCGACTTTGAGTTTGACCCTAAGGACAACCTGTACGTACGTATCGACCGTCGTCGTAAACTGCCTGCTTCTATCATTCTTCGCGCACTAGGCAAGACGTCAGAAGAGATCCTGGATATCTTCTTCGAGAAGATCAATTTTGAAGTGAAAGATGAAACGCTTCACATGGAATTGGTCCCTGAGCGTCTGCGTGGTGAAACCGCAACCTTCGACATCGAAGCGAATGGTACTGTTTACGTAGAAAAAGGTCGTCGTGTAACGGCTCGTCATATCCGCCAACTAGAAAAAGATGGCGTTGATCACATCGAAGTACCGGTTGAGTACATCGTAGGTAAAGTTGCATCGAAAGATTACATCAACGAAGCAACTGGCGAGATCATCGTTGCAGCGAACCAAGAGATCTCTCTTGAAGCGCTGGCGAACCTGTCTCAGGCTGGTCACAAGAAACTGGAAGTTCTGTTTACGAACGACCTGGATCACGGCCCATTCATGTCAGAAACCCTGCGTATCGACAACACGGTTGATCGTATTTCTGCACTGGTAGAAATCTACCGCATGATGCGCCCTGGTGAGCCGCCAACGAAAGAAGCAGCAGAAGCCCTGTTTGAAAGCCTGTTCTTCTCTGAAGAGCGTTACGATCTGTCGACTGTTGGCCGTATGAAGTTCAACAGCTCAATCGGTCGTGAAGACGCGCAAGAGCAAGGCACACTTGACGAAACTGACATCGTTGAAGTGATGAAGAAGCTGATCGCGATCCGTAACGGTATCGGTGAGGTCGACGATATCGACCACCTGGGTAACCGTCGTATCCGTAGCGTTGGCGAAATGGCTGAGAACCAATTCCGTGTTGGTCTGGTACGTGTAGAACGTGCTGTGAAAGAACGCCTAAGCCTTGGTGATCTTGATGCCATCATGCCTCAAGATCTCATCAACGCGAAGCCTATCTCTGCTGCGGTTAAAGAATTCTTCGGCTCTTCTCAGCTGTCTCAGTTTATGGACCAGAACAACCCGTTGTCGGAAGTGACGCACAAACGTCGTATTTCTGCCTTGGGTCCTGGCGGTCTGACTCGTGAACGTGCGGGCTTCGAAGTTCGAGACGTCCACGTAACTCACTATGGTCGCCTGTGTCCTATCGAAACACCTGAAGGTCCGAACATCGGTCTGATCAACTCGCTGTCAGCGTTTGCTCGTTGTAACGAGTACGGTTTCCTGGAAACGCCTTACCGTCGTGTTGTTGATGGTGTGGTGACGGATGACGTGGATTACCTGTCTGCGATTCAGGAAGGTCAATACGTTATCGCTCAGGCGAACACGGTACTGACTGAAGAAGGTACGTTTGCCGAAGAACTGATCACTGCTCGTCAGAAAGGTGAATCTGGTCTGCACCCACGCGAACACGTTGACTATATGGACGTTGCGACCAACCAGGTTGTATCGATCGCGGCCTCGTTGATTCCATTCCTGGAACACGATGATGCGAACCGTGCCTTGATGGGCGCGAACATGCAACGTCAGGCGGTCCCAACACTGCGCGCAGACAAGCCGCTGGTCGGTACCGGTATCGAACGTAACATCGCGGTCGACTCCGGTGTAACTGCTGTGGCAAAACGTGGCGGTATTATTCAGTCAGTTGACGCTTCTCGCATCGTTGTGAAAGTGAATGATGAAGAACTGGTTCCGGGTGAAGCAGGCATCGACATCTACAACCTGACCAAGTACACCCGTTCAAACCAGAACACCTGTATCAACCAGCGTCCATGTGTGATGCCGGGTGAACCAGTACAGCGCGGTGACGTGCTGGCAGACGGTCCGTCGACTGACCTGGGTGAACTGGCTCTGGGTCAGAACATGCGCATCGCGTTCATGCCTTGGAACGGTTACAACTTCGAGGACTCGATCCTGGTTTCTGAGCGTGTTGTTCAGGAAGACCGTTTCACCACGATCCACATTCAAGAGCTGTCTTGTGTGGCGCGTGACACCAAGCTGGGTGCAGAAGAAATCACGGCTGATATTCCAAACGTAGGTGAGTCTGCTCTGTCTAAACTGGACGAGTCAGGCATCGTTTACATTGGTGCAGAAGTGAAAGGTGGCGACATTCTGGTCGGTAAAGTAACGCCGAAAGGTGAAACTCAGCTGACGCCAGAAGAGAAACTGCTGCGTGCAATCTTCGGTGAAAAAGCGTCTGACGTGAAAGACACTTCACTGCGTGTACCAAACTCAGTATCTGGTACCATCATCGACGTTCAAGTCTTTACCCGTGATGGTGTAGAGAAAGACAAGCGTGCGCTTGAAATTGAACAGATGCAGCTGAAAGAAGCGAAGAAAGACCTGACAGAAGAATTCCAGATCCTGGAAGGCGGTCTTCTGAACCGTGTGAAAGCGGTCCTGATCGAAGGCGGTCACGCTGAAGCGAAACTGGACTCAGTCGATCGTAAGAAGTGGCTGGAAATGACGCTGGAAGACGACGCACTGCAAACTCAGCTGGAACAGCTGGCTGAGCAGTACGACGAGCTGAAAGCGGAATTCGATAAGAAGTTCGAAACCAAGCGCCGTAAGATCACTCAAGGTGATGACCTGGCTCCTGGCGTACTGAAGATCGTGAAAGTTTACCTGGCAGTGAAACGTCGCATTCAGCCTGGTGATAAGATGGCGGGTCGTCACGGTAACAAGGGTGTAATCTCGAAGATCAACCCTGTTGAAGACATGCCTTACGATGAGAAAGGCCAACCGGTCGACATCGTGCTTAACCCACTGGGTGTACCTTCGCGTATGAACATCGGTCAGATCCTGGAAGTTCACTTAGGTCTGGCAGCGAAAGGTATCGGTGACAAGATCAACCAGATGGTGAAACAGCAACAAGAGCTGGCGAAATTCCGTGAGTTCCTGCAAGAGGTTTACTCTCTGGGTGACACTCGTCAGCGTGTTGACGTTGCATCACTGACCGATCAGGAAGTACTGACTCTGGTTGAAAACCTGCGTGGTGGTCTACCAGTTGCAACGCCAGTCTTTGACGGTGCAACCGAGCCAGAAATTAAGAGCCTGCTGAAACTGGCCGATCTGCCAGAATCAGGTCAGCTGACTCTGTTTGATGGTCGTACTGGTGACGCATTCGAGCGTCCGGTAACCGTTGGTTACATGTACATGCTGAAACTGAACCACCTTGTTGATGACAAGATGCACGCACGTTCAACCGGCTCTTACAGCCTGGTAACGCAGCAGCCGCTTGGTGGTAAAGCTCAGTTCGGTGGTCAGCGTTTCGGTGAGATGGAAGTATGGGCACTGGAAGCATACGGTGCAGCTTACACCCTACAAGAAATGCTAACCGTTAAGTCGGATGACGTTAACGGACGTACCAAGATGTACAAAAACATCGTGGACGGTAACCACAGCATGGAACCTGGTATGCCAGAATCGTTCAACGTATTGTTGAAAGAGATTCGCTCGCTGGGTATCAACATCGAACTAGAAGACGAAGAGTAATCCACTGCCTTTCAATAGAAAGCGGATTATCTGGTAGAAAGCAGCCTGCGCTGGCAGGCTGTTTTTAACTCCTTACAGGAGCTGATTGTGAAAGACTTATTAAACTTTCTAAAAGCACAGCATAAGACTGAAGAATTTGATGCAATCAAAATCGGTCTGTCTTCACCGGACATGATTCGTTCATGGTCTTTCGGTGAAGTTAAAAAACCTGAAACGATCAATTATCGTACGTTCAAGCCTGAGCGCGATGGTCTGTTCTGTGCGCGTATCTTTGGCCCGGTAAAAGACTACGAATGTCTTTGTGGTAAATATAAGCGCCTGAAACACCGTGGTGTTATCTGTGAGAAGTGTGGCGTAGAAGTGACCCAAACTAAAGTTCGTCGTGACCGTATGGGCCACATCGAACTGGCGTCACCAGTTGCTCACATCTGGTTCCTAAAATCACTGCCATCTCGTATCGGTCTGCTGATGGATATCCCTCTGCGTGATATCGAACGTGTTCTGTACTTCGAAATGTACGTAGTTACTGAACCGGGCATGACCGATCTGGAAAAAGGTCAGATGCTGACAGAAGAAGAGTATCTGGACCGTCTGGAAGAGTGGGGTGATGAATTCACCGCTAAGATGGGTGCGGAAGCCATTAAGGACCTGTTGGGTTCAATGGATATGCATGCAGAAGCGGAACAAATGCGCGAAGAGCTGGAATCGACCAACTCTGAAACTAAGCGTAAGAAAATCACTAAGCGTCTGAAGCTGGTTGAAGCGTTCATCGCATCAGGGAACAACCCTGAATGGATGATCCTGACTGTACTGCCAGTTCTGCCGCCGGATCTGCGTCCTCTGGTACCTCTAGATGGTGGCCGTTTTGCGACGTCTGATCTGAACGATCTATACCGTCGTGTGATCAACCGTAACAACCGTTTGAAGCGTCTGCTAGAGCTGGCTGCTCCGGACATCATCGTACGTAACGAAAAACGTATGCTGCAAGAGTCTGTTGATGCGCTGCTGGATAACGGTCGTCGTGGTCGTGCGATCACAGGTTCAAACAAGCGTCCTCTGAAATCTCTTGCTGATATGATCAAGGGTAAACAAGGTCGTTTCCGTCAGAACCTGCTAGGTAAACGTGTAGACTACTCAGGCCGTTCTGTAATCACAGTTGGTCCTTACCTGCGTCTGCACCAGTGTGGTCTTCCGAAGAAGATGGCACTAGAGCTGTTCAAACCATTCATCTACAGCAAGCTGGAAACACGTGGCCTGGCTACAACGATCAAAGCTGCGAAGAAAATGGTAGAGCGCGAAGAAGCAGTGGTATGGGATATTCTTGATGAAGTTATCCGTGAACACCCAGTGCTGCTGAACCGTGCACCAACTCTGCACCGTCTGGGTATTCAGGCATTTGAACCGGTTCTGATCGAAGGTAAAGCGATTCAGCTTCACCCACTGGTTTGTGCGGCGTACAACGCGGACTTCGATGGTGACCAGATGGCGGTACACGTGCCTCTAACGCTAGAAGCACAGCTAGAAGCTCGTACACTGATGATGTCGACAAATAACATTCTGTCGCCAGCGTCAGGTGATCCGATCATCGTTCCTTCTCAGGACGTGGTATTGGGTCTGTACTACATGACCCGTGAAAAGATCAACGTGAAAGGCGAAGGTATGTACCTGGCCAGTTCTGCAGAAGCAGAGAAGGCGTACCGTACCAAGTCAGCAGAACTGCATGCTCGCGTTAAAGTACGTATCACTGAAACTGTGGTTGATGAAGACGGTCACAGCACGACAGAAACCAAGATGGTGGACACCACTATCGGTCGTGCAATGCTATGGCAAATCGTACCGAAAGGTCTGCCTTACAGCATCGTGAACCAGAAGCTGGGTAAGAAGCAAATCTCGAACCTGCTGAACGAGGCTTACCGTAAGCTGGGTCTGAAAGACACCGTTATCTTCGCTGACCAAATCATGTACACCGGTTTTGCGTACGCAGCACTGTCAGGTGTGTCGGTTGGTATCGACGATATGGTTGTACCACCAGCGAAATACACTGAAATCACTGAAGCTGAAGAAGAAGTTCGCGAAATCCAGGAACAGTACCAGTCTGGTCTGGTTACTGCAGGTGAGCGCTACAACAAAGTGATCGATATCTGGGCTTCGACCAATGACCGCGTTGCGAAAGCAATGATGGAAAACCTGTCGTCTGAAACCGTACTGAACCGTGACGGTGAAGAAGAGCAACAAGAGTCGTTCAACAGCATCTACATGATGGCCGACTCGGGCGCTCGTGGTTCTGCCGCGCAGATTCGTCAGCTTGCTGGTATGCGTGGTCTGATGGCACGTCCGGATGGTTCAATCATCGAAACACCGATCACCGCGAACTTTAAAGAAGGTCTGAACGTACTTCAGTACTTTATCTCAACCCACGGTGCTCGTAAGGGTCTGGCGGATACCGCACTGAAGACAGCGAACTCGGGTTACCTGACTCGTCGTCTGGTTGACGTAGCACAAGACGTCGTGGTTACTGAACACGACTGTGGCACGGTTGAAGGTGTCGACATGATGCCTCACATCGAAGGTGGTGACGTTAAAGTTGCTCTGACTGAGCTGGCGCTGGGTCGTGTCGTTGCAGAAGACGTGCTGAAGCCGGGTACCGAAGAAGTTCTTATCCCGCGTAACACCCTGATCGATGAGAAGTGGTGTCAGATCATGGACGAAAACTCGGTTGATAGCATGAAAGTGCGTTCAGTCGTAACGTGTGATTCTGACTTCGGTTGTTGTGCTCAGTGTTACGGTCGTGACCTGGCTCGCGGTCACTTGGTTAACCAAGGTGAAGCCGTGGGTGTTATCGCCGCTCAGTCTATCGGTGAACCGGGTACACAGCTGACGATGCGTACGTTCCACATCGGTGGTGCAGCATCAACAGCGGCAGCGGAAAACAGCATCCAAGCGAAGAACAATGGTTCTGTGAAACTGAACAACGCGAAATTTGTTATCAACAAAGATGGCAAACTGGTGATCACGTCTCGTGCTTCTGAGATGACCATCATCGATGAGTTCGGTCGTACCAAAGAGAAACACAAACTGCCATACGGCTCGCTGTTGAGCAAAGGTGACAACGACGCAGTTGAAGCTGGTGAAACAGTGGCTAACTGGGAAGCGCACACCATGCCAATCATCACTGAAGTGGCGGGTCGTGTTCAGTTCGTGGACATGATCGATGGCGTGACGGTTTCTCGTCAGACGGATGACCTGACTGGTCTGTCATCAAGCGAAGTGACGGAGCCGGCTGCTCGTCCTGCAGCAGGTAAAGACATGCGTCCAGCGGTCAAACTTGTGGATGAGAATGGCAACGACGTAATGATCGCGGGCACTGATATGCCAGCGCATTACTTCCTGCCAGGTAAAGCGATCGTCAACATCGAAGATGGCGCGGAAGTTGGTGTGGGTGATACCCTAGCCCGTATTCCTCAGAAGTCTGGTGGTAACAAAGACATCACCGGTGGTCTACCACGCGTTGCTGACCTGTTCGAAGCCCGTAAGCCGAAAGAGCCTGCGATTCTGGCGGAACACACAGGTACAGTCAGCTTCGGTAAAGAGACTAAAGGTAAACGTCGTCTGGTGATCACTCGCGATAGCGGTGAGGCTTACGAAGAGATGATTCCTAAGCATCGTCAGCTGAACGTGTTCGAAGGCGAACGGGTTGAGCGTGGTGACGTGATCGCTGATGGTCCAGAGACACCGCATGACATCCTGCGTCTGCGTGGTATCCATGCTGTGACTCAGTACATCGCCAACGAAGTTCAGGAAGTTTACCGTCTGCAAGGCGTTAAGATTAACGATAAGCACATCGAAACGATCGTTCGTCAGATGCTGCGTAAGTGTACTATCACGCATGCGGGTGACTCTGAGTTCTTGCCGGGTGAACAGGTTGAATACTCACAAGTTAAGATTGCTAACCGTGATCTGGAAGCAGAAGGCAAAGAGCCTGCACGTTTCGAGCGTGAACTGCTGGGTATCACCAAAGCGTCGCTAGCGACTGAGTCATTCATCTCTGCGGCATCGTTCCAGGAAACGACTCGCGTACTGACAGAAGCTGCGGTATCGGGCAAGCGTGATGACCTGCGTGGTCTGAAAGAGAACGTTATCGTGGGACGTCTGATCCCTGCGGGTACCGGTTTTGCGTACCATCAGGATCGTCAGGCGAAGCGTGCGGAAGCTCAGGACGGTCCGTCTGCTGAACAAGCGACTGATAACCTGGCGGCGTTGCTAAACGCTGGCTTCTCAGCCGACGAGTAATCGCTCAGCGAGACAATGAAAAAAGGCACCTTAGGGTGCCTTTTTTGTGTCTGGAGTAAAGCGAAGACAGACAGCAGGTCTTGCCGGATAAGTGTATGCCCACCTAAGTTAAACGTTGATCGTGGACACGCCTAGGCGCCGGGTGGCACCGATAAGCTGTCGGCGATCAGTTGGATCAGCTGGTCTTCTACCTCAAAACGGTATTCCATGGTTTCCCCGACGTCGGATAAGGCATTGTCGAAGTTCTCCAGATCGTCTTTTTCATCCACTGCCGAATAGCGTTCGTAGAATTCAATCAGCGGCTCAGTGGTTAACACGATTTTGGCGTAGGTTTGGTTGATCTCGTCGGTGGCGGTAAAACCGGTCGATTGCCATTTATCCATCACCATGTCGTAGATTTGGTAGTGACCTTCGGAGATATAGTCAACCAGATGTTCGCAGAAGCTGTGAATTTCAGGGGGAGAAGGGAGTTCCAGTACGGCAGATTTGTTTGCGCAGGGTTGCAGAGAGGCCAGTTTACAGTATTCAACTATCAAACGTTGCCTGGTTTCCAGCCAGTGGTCGATGACATCACTGGAGCCACCCCATTGTTCCTGCGTGTGTTTGAATTTTTTTAGCATGACCATGCCCTCATGATCGAGTCACATTCCCGTGACTATTTAACTTCGCTCAGCAAAGTGTCCATTAGAGTGTTAAGCTCTTTTGCTCACAAGAGTTTTTGCCTGAATTGTCCAGGTTGATTAACTCTGGTATGAAATTAGATTGCCAGTAAAATGAACGAACTGCAAGTTGATAGGAGTGGCGACAGTGGAAAACAGTGAAGTCAACTATGGTGACCAAGCTTACTGGTGTGTTGTATCAGGAAGTGAGCTCTGGATGGCATCCGGTATGCTACCGAAAGGAAAAGCCAGTGATTTTGAACTGCCGGCTGAACAAGCGGTGTGTATCGGTGACTATCAGGGTACCGCTGTAATGTGGCTGGATGAACACCACGTCGATCGACCACTGGAGATGGTGTCACTGCGTGATTGCCTGCACTTACCTGAACCACTGTTTTTGCTTCTCAGCAAGGCGGTGCAATACGGTCACATGACTCAGTCGATGCGCTTTTGTCCGCAGTGCGGAGGACGCAATCATCTCAATCACAATCAATTGGCAATGCAATGCGGTGACTGCCGAACACTGCATTATCCGCGGATCTTCCCGTGTATTATTGTCGCTGTCCGTGATCAGCAGCGGATATTGCTGGCACAACATCCGCGCCATCGTAATGGCATGTATACGGTGATCGCCGGTTTCTTGGAAGTCGGGGAAACGCTGGAGCAGTGTGTGGCACGTGAAGTCCGTGAAGAGACCGGTATTGAAGTGCGTAACATCCGTTATTTTGGCAGCCAGCCGTGGGCATTTCCGTCGAGCATGATGATGGGGTTTGTGGCCGATTACCACAGCGGCGTGCTAAAACCGGACTACAGTGAACTGAGTGATGCGCGCTGGTTTGAGGTGGATGAGATGCCGCCCGTCGCCCCGCCAGGGACCATTGCAAGAGCGTTGATCGAGCACACGATAGAACGCATCAAATCTGGACATCATACTGAAAAATAGGCAAAAAAAACCCTCCGGGTAGGAGGGGGTAAGTAAGATGTCGTTATGAGATGCTGAGCCTCACGGACTCAGTGAGTAATTATTGTTTTCGCTAGCGAACAAATTTTTAACATTGAAGTCAGGTGGGTGCAAATTAAGCACTGATTTAAAAGTTAATAACTTGATCCAGATTGCAAAGCCGACTGATTTTGCGAGGCGAAGAGTGTTAGAATAGCGCCCACAAAAAAGCGCCTCAAATAAGTGGAATAACGGAATGACTGAATTAAAGAATGACCGCTACCTTCGTGCCTTGTTGAAACAACCTGTCGATTACACTCCGGTGTGGATGATGCGTCAGGCTGGCCGCTACCTGCCAGAGTACCGTGAAACCCGGGCGCAGGCCGGCGACTTTATGTCGCTGTGTCGCAACGCGGAGTTGGCATCAGAAGTGACTCTTCAGCCGTTGCGTCGTTTTCCACTTGATGCGGCGATTCTGTTTTCCGATATTCTGACCATCCCGGATGCCATGGGGTTGGGCCTGCGTTTCGCAGCCGGCGAAGGTCCGGTATTTGATAATCCCATCACCTGTAAGGCTGACGTGGATAAGATTGGTCTGCCTGATCCTGAGGGTGAACTGCAATACGTGATGAACGCGGTACGCCAGATCCGTAAAGATCTTAAAGGAGAAGTCCCTCTGATTGGTTTCTCCGGCAGTCCATGGACACTGGCGACTTACATGGTCGAAGGTGGCAGCTCGAAAGCCTTCACCAAGATCAAGAAGATGATGTACGCCGAGCCGCACACGCTGCACGCGTTGCTGGATAAACTGGCCGACAGCGTGATCGAATACCTCAATGCCCAAATCAAAGCCGGCGCTCAGTCTGTGATGGTGTTTGATACATGGGGTGGGGTGCTGACGCCGCGTGACTACAACCTGTTCTCATTGCAGTACATGCACAAGATCGTCGATGGCCTGATTCGTGAAAATGAAGGCCGCCGCGTGCCCGTCACATTGTTCACCAAAAATGGCGGTATGTGGCTGGAGCAGATTGCGGCCACGGGCTGTGATGCGGTTGGACTGGACTGGACGATCAATATTGCTGACGCCAAGGCGCGTGTGGGCGAGCAAGTGGCCCTGCAGGGCAACATGGATCCGTCAATGTTGTATGCCCAGCCGGAACGTATTCGTGAAGAAGTGGCATCGATTCTGGACGGATTTGGCCACGACGGGACCGGCCATGTCTTTAACCTCGGACACGGCATCCATCTGGATGTGCCGCCGGAAAACGCCGGTGTGTTTGTCGAGGCTGTCCACCAGTTGTCCCGGCCGTACCACAAATAATCACCTTCGCAAAAGCGCCTGATAAGACCAGGCGCTTTTTGCTTATAGCGTAAACTAGTCGCTATACTCAGATAAATACTCAGCGGGAATTGAATAAATCGATGAAAACACGCGATAAAATCGTTTATGCGGCACTGGAACTGTTTAATCAACAAGGTGAGCGTAATGTGACCACCAATCACATTGCGGCGCACATCGATATCAGTCCCGGCAATCTCTATTACCATTTTCGTAATAAGCAGGAGATTGTGCGGGAGATTTTCGCGTTGTACTCGGCTGAGCTGCTGGAGCGGTTCACGCCGATCCAGGGGCAGCAGGAGAGTCTGGTGTTGCTGAAACAATACCTGGACTCGATCTTCACCCTGATGTGGAAATACCGTTTTTTCTACGCCAATATGCCAGAAATTCTTCAGCGCGATCAGGTGTTGCAGGAAGAGTACATTCAGGTACAAGAGCGGCTTCAGTCTAACCTGGTTGATATCATGGGCGTGTTTGTTGAACTCGGCCTGCTTAAAGGCAGTGATGCGGACCTGAAAGCCTTGGTGACGACGCTCCACATGATTGCGTACAGCTGGTTGGGGTATCAGTCAGCGATGTCGAAAAACACCGACATCACCGAACGGGTGGTGCATCAGGGGATGTTGCAGATGATCGCGGTGGTGAAGCCAAGCGCCACTGCGCAGGGGCGGGAACAACTGCAATTGCTGGAAGATGGCGTCAAAGCCATGTATTCCTGAGTTGATCCTATCGTAACAGACTGACTTATAACCTTTTGCTCTTTGTTGCCCGGCCGTGAAACCGTTAGATTAATCTCTTTGAACGGACGTTACCGCGCGGGGTAATTGCATGCATTTTGATGTCTTCAACGGGGATGCCGACGGCATTCTCTCTCTGGTGCAACTTCGTCTGGCCGAGCCCAGGCCGGCGAGGTTGGTCACGGGCGTGAAGCGGGATATTCAGTTATTGGAGCCGCTGGACGCCGCTGATGGAGACACGCTGACGGTGTTGGACATTTCCATGGCGAAGAACCAGAGCGCGTTGCTGCGCTTGCTGAGCGCTGGCGCCAGCGTGTTTTACGCCGACCATCATCAACCGGGCGAGATTCCTACCCATCCGGCGCTGCAGGCGCACATCAACTTAGATCCGAACACTTGTACCGCTCTGATCATTGATGAGCTGTTGCAAGGGCGGTTTCACTTATGGGCGATCACCGCTGCGTACGGCGACAATCTGATCGCGCGTGCCGATGAACTAGCGACGGCGGCGGGCTTGTCTCGTGAGCAAAGGGACCAGTTGCGTGAACTAGGCACCCTGATCAATTACAACGGTTATGGGGCCGAAGTGGCGGATCTGCATGTTCATCCGGCCGAGCTGTTTCGCGCATTACTGGAGTACACTTCGCCGCTGGAGGCCATCAGCGATCCGGCGTCACCGTATCTGCGCCTAAAGCAAGCCTACGCGGCGGACATGCAACAAGTGCAGGCACTCGCAGCGGATTACGTCTCGGATAAACTGGCCGTTTATCATCTCGATGACAGTGCGGCATCGCGACGGATTAGTGGGGTGCTTGGCAATACGTTGGCCAATCAGACGCCATCCAGGGCGCATCTAGTGGTCACCCCCAATCGCCAGGGCTCGCTGACCGTGTCGCTGCGCGCACCGCTGGACAACAAGCAGGGCGCGGCGGCGATTTGTACTCAGTTTGCCACCGGAGGTGGCCGCGAGGCGGCGGCAGGCATTAATGCGTTGCCGCGCGAAGTGTTGCCGCGTTTAATTGCGGTAATTGAAGCTTACTACTGATTATTTCAGCCAGCTTGATGGGTTCTGGGTTTTGCTGTTGCGGCGGATTTCAAAATACAAGCCCGGCTGGCTCTGGCCACCGGTATCACCCGCGAGCGCAATGGTTTCACCGGCGGTGACTTTATCGCCTTCTTTTTTCAGTAGCGTTTGGTTAAAGCCGTAAAGGGTCATGTCGCCTTTGCCGTGATCGAGCAGCACCACCAGACCATAACCGCGCAGGTATTCGGCAAACACCACCGTGCCCGGATACACCGCTTTGACCGCCTGACCGTAACTGGCACCGATCACCATGCCTTTCCAGTTAATTTGTCCGGTTTGATGCGAGCCATAGCTGTGCAATACCCGGCCGTTGAGTGGCCAGGGCAGGCGACCTTTCTGACGGCCGAGGCCGTCCATTGGGACGGCGTTACGCTTGGCGGCTTTGGCGATTTCGGCCTTGAGCCGGGTTTCATTGCGTTGCAGCTCTGCCAAGTAGACTTTGTTGCTGGAGATGTTGCCTTTGATCTTGTTGACGGTCTGTTTGCGTTTGGACTGTGTCTGAGCCAGTTCGTCCCGTTTGTCGGTCTGCTCTTTGAGCAGCGAGGTGATCTGTTCTTTTTCCAGCTCTAGCTGACGTTCGCTGTCGTTCAACTCTTGTTGGGTGATCTCCAGTGCTTCGATGGTTTCCGCTCGTGCTTTAGCCAGGTGCTGGAAATATTGACTCATGCGATCTTCTTCCGGATCGCTGCGCAGCAGATTCGAACCGTTGCTTTTATTCATCATGTAATAGGTTTGCAACAGTTGCGCCAGCTTGTCGCTTTGGGCGGTTTTTTGTGCTTCGAGCTGAGTGATTTTCTCTTTGAGTTTGGCAATATTGGCGTTGGCCGTGACCAGTGAAGCTTTGGTTTGTTTGATCTGGGTTTCCAGTCTGCTGATCCCAAGCTCCTGTTGCTTGAGCGATTTTTGCAGCTTATCCAGTTCGTTTTGCTGTGAGCTGAGGGATTTTTGCTGACGGGTGATTTCGCTTTTTACGCCTTTGAGCTCGTTCGGTGATACGGCGTGTGCCGGTGTCAAAGCGGATGAGACCAACATGAGTGTCGCAATAGTCAGGCTACGACGAAAAAAAACGAGCGGCGACGAAAAGCAGAAGATCATGGTTTGTGTGGTTCCGTATCCCAGATTCAGGTAAGCCAGTATACCCAAAGACTTTTGTCAGAAGAAAGGACTATGTCAAAACTTCCTCTGTCGAACGCCGATGAAAAAACGCCCCGCTGGTGAGCAGGGCGTGGTATCGACATCGTGTACTTATTTGTACAGTACGTCACCGGACATTTCTGAAGGAATTTCCATGTCGGTCAGTGACAACATGGTTGGTGCCAGATCCGACAGTTTGCCGCCAGATTTGAATTCCAGATCTTTGCCGCCAACGTAGATCAGTGGCACCGGCAGGTTGGTGTGCGCCGTGTGCGTGCCACCAGTTTCCGGGTTCACCATCATTTCCGCGTTACCGTGGTCGGCGGTGATCAGCAGCTGACCGTCCACTTCTTTAATGGCTTCAACTACACGGCCAATGCATTCATCTACGGCTTCACAGGCCTGAACGGCGGCGTCGTATACGCCGGTGTGACCAACCATATCGCCATTCGGGTAGTTACAGATGATCGCGTCGTACTTGCCGGATTTGATCGCTGCAACCAGTTTGTCGGTCAATTCAGGTGCGCTCATTTCTGGCTGAAGGTCGTAAGTCGCTACTTTTGGTGACGCCACCAGTTGACGCTCTTCGCCGTCAAACTCAGTTTCCACGCCACCATTGAAGAAGAAGGTTACGTGTGCGTATTTCTCTGTTTCCGAGATGCGCAGCTGAGTTTTGCCGGCTTTCGCCAGCCATTCACCGTACGTATTGTCCAGCGATGCTGGTGGGAATGCGCACAGCAGTGGAATGTCAGCGGCGTACTGAGTCAGCATCACAAAGTCGACTTGTGGGAACGCTTTGCGCTCGAACCCTTCAAAACCCGATACAAAAGTGCGGGTAATTTGGCGGGCACGGTCTGCACGGTAGTTCATGAAGATCACGGCGTCGCCATCTTGCATCGCGGCAGACTCTTGGCCTTCTGCCCGGATTTCCGTGGCTTTGACAAACTCATCGTTTTCTTCACGGGCGTAAGCGGCTTCCAGACCCGCTACCGCGGAGTCATAAGTGAAGTCGCCTTGTGCCTGAGTCAGCAGGTCGTATGCTTTTTCAACGCGTTCCCAGTTGTTGTCGCGGTCCATGGCGTAGTAACGGCCAACCAGCGAGGCGATGCGGCCCTTGCCCAGTTCAGCAAACAGCGCGTCAAAGCGTTGCAGTGAGTTTTCTGCGCTGCGTGGCGGCGTATCACGGCCATCGAGGAAGCAGTGCAGGTAGATTTTCTCCGCGCCACGTTCTGCGGCCATTTTAACCGCTGCGTAGATGTGATCTTCGTGTGAGTGTACGCCACCCGGTGACATAAGACCCATCAGGTGCACCGCTTTGCCGGCAGCGACCGCCTTATCAATGGCGTTGACCAGAGTCGGGTTGTGTTGGAATTCACCGTCAGCAATCGCTTTGGTGATACGGGTCAGATCTTGGTAAACCACGCGGCCGGCACCGATATTGGTGTGGCCCACTTCTGAGTTACCCATCTGACCGTCTGGCAGGCCCACATCCATACCGGACGCTGAAATCAGCGTGTGTGGATTGTTTGCCATCAGGCTGTCCATGACCGGAGTGTTCGCGTTGTTGATTGCGTTGCTGTCGTTGTCTTCACGGTAACCCCAACCGTCAAGAATCACCAGTGCCATTGGCTTCTTAGCTGACATAGTTATGACCTCGTCAAATTCAAAGTAACTTTAGAAAGAAATTAGCGTAATTTTACTACACTTTGAAGTGATTGCAGTAGGTTAAGATCAATGATTCTCCCTATCAATGCAATCGGAGCGGTCGAAATGATCAGAAACCACCTCAAAATGAAAATTTATTAGCAACACCCTTTATCCGGGTATTGTGGTCACGAGACCAGTATTCCGGTCCCGCACACCGCAACGACGGCTCCCAGCCAAGCGTATCGGTTAGGGCGGCGCCGAGTGTAGATCCATAGTATAGGCAATAGCATGATGGGTGTGGTCGAAGAGAGCAGGGCCACCATGCCGACGTTGCCTTCGCGCAGTGCGTAGAGGATTAAGGTCATCCCAACCGCCATGGCCAAAAAGCCGTTGATGGCGGTGATCGCAAATATTCTGACGGTCATTCGTTGGGTTGCGCGGGCCAGGCGGGCTCCGCTCAGCAGCAGTAAGGAGTGCGCGATGAATGCGGTGATCATCCGGATCGCCGAGGCCGCAATGGGATCAATATCGGTTTGCATCACAGGTTTGGCGATGATACCACCGAGTGCCTGGCACAGTGCGGCGGTCAGCCCCAGTGTCACGCCGATCCAGACGTTGCCTTTGACGGCTTCAAGGTGATTACTGCTCTGGCCTCGGCGGCCAAAAAAGATTGCCGTCAGTACACCGGAAAACACTAGTGCAGCGCCGAACAGCTCATTGGTGGTCATGCTTTCGCTAAACAGAAAATAGCCGAGAATGGCTGAGAACACTGCGTGACAGGAGAATAGCAGCCCGGCCTGACGTGGCCCCATCCGGTTAAGGCAGGCGAACAGCGCGGTATCACCGATAAAGATCCCGATCAGACCGGACAGCATCATTGGGGTAATGGCGTTATCTGCGACGCTTGACCAGCCTCCGGACAGCCAGGCCATCAGCGACAGAATCAAGGCCGTGCAGCCCATACGCCAACGGCTGTAAGCAAACGTGCCGAGGTGTTGTGCGGGTGTCACAGACAACAAGCTGGCGACCGCCCATAAAAACGCGGCCGCCAACGCTAACCATTCGTAACCCATGAAAAAAGACGTCCTTGTACTGGGAGGGAAGTTAAGGACATCACTATGCATCAATCAGGCCGGGTCACAAAGCAAAGATTGAGGCCGGGTGAGATCAGACTTTAAAGCGACTGATCTGCTGGCGCATTGCGTCCGCCGCTCGGTTCATGTCTGTCGCACTTTCGCTGCTCTGGATGGACTGCTGAGCCAGCGCATCGGAGGCGTCTTTGATGCCTTGTGTATTGCGACTGATGTCTTCACTGACCGCACGCTGCTCTTCCGCCGCACTGGCGATTTGCAAGGCCATATCATTGATTTCATTAATTGCAGTTGTGATTTTCGACAAGCTGTCCTGAGCTTCCTGCGCGTAGCTGACACTGGTGTCCGCCAACTGAGTGCTGGTTTGCATGCTGTCAACGGCCTGACGGGTGTTGCCCTGCAGTGTTTCAATCATGGCCCGGATCTCCTCGGTGGAGCCGTGGGTACGCTGGCTCAGTACCCGAACTTCATCCGCCACCACGGCAAAACCGCGCCCTTGCTCACCCGCACGTGCGGCTTCGATCGCGGCATTGAGGGCCAGCAGGTTGGTCTGCTCGGCAATATCCTGAATGGTGGACAGGATCTGGTTGATGCTCTGGGCGTTGTTTTCCAGCTCGCTGATGACATCGGCGGCACTGGTGACCTGATTGGCCAGGCTGATAATAGATGAGCGGTTTTGCTCGATCACCTGTTGGCCGTCCTGACAGGCACTGGCCGAGGCTTGGGAGGCCGTTGCGGTCAGTTCGGCGTGGCTGGCCACTTCGGCGGCGGTGGCCGACATTTCGTGGATCGCGGTGGCGATCTGGTTGACGTCGTTCTGCTGGTGCTCGACCCGGTCAGCAGCCTGCATAGAAAGGGAGCTGGCCTGACCGGCCTGATCCGACAAAGTCTGGCTGTGATCGACGATGCCCCGCAGCATCTGCTGCAACTGGCTGAGGAACTGGTTGACGTGTGTCGCCAGTTCGCCGATTTCGTCCATCCGTTTGATGTCGATACGCTGAGTCAGATCGCCTTCCCCCTGAGACAGTTCCTGTACCGCATCAGACAGAGTTTTGAGTGGCATCAATAAGCGGGTGATGATCAATGTACTGATGGTCGCGATGATCACGTACAACACCACCGACGCGATGGCGGTAAAGGTAATCTGCTCCGAGACCGAAGCGTATGCCATCTGTTTGTCGACCACGATACCCAGAGACCAGTCGGTGTTAGGCACTGAAGCCAGATACACCAGCTGTTCGTTCTTTGCTGGCCAGTCGACAGTGGTGATGCTGCTCTGGTGGGTCAACTCGGCCACCTGACTGGCGGTCAGCGCCGGATTGAGGTTGGTCAGTGGTTTCTGACTCAGTTTTTCATCCTGATACGCCACGATGTTGTTCTGGCCATCGACCAGAAACGCAAAACCATTGTTGTCCAGACGCAGGTTGAGAACCTCTTTAATGATGTTGGTGACGGTCAGATCCGCCGCCAGTACCCCGCGTTTTTGCCCGGAAAAGGCTTTAGCAATACTGACAACGATGCTGCCATCAAAGTCCTGGTAGGGTTCAGTGATGATCAGACCGTTGCTGGCCATGGCATCCTGATACCAGGGGCGGCTGCGCGGATCGTAATCGGTGGGCCAATCTTCGGTTTTGTCGCCGTAGGCAATGCTGCCGTCATTGAAACCGGCGTACACCGAAAGGAAGTTCCCAGCCCGTTTGGTCACCAGCAGCTCGCGGTCGGCGTTGGATTGGTCTGCAATCGCCTTCTCGTTGGCGAGCATCATGCTGCTGCGCGTGGCCAGCCAGTCACTGATGTAGCGCGTGGTTGCCCGACTGGCATTTTCCATTTCCTGGCTGATGGCTGAGGTGGTTTCCTGCCTCAGTTGACTGACCGAAATCCATGCCTGAACACCGCTGACTATCGCGATGATGATCGCTATGGCGATTTGAATTTTAAACTTTATTGTGTTTCTCATTGCCTTTCCTTCATTACAGCAGAAGAGTGCCTAACAGGCCTCGATTGGGCTCATACTCCGCCTTGTTATGGTTGTGAATTGACGGAGATGCTTCACAGCATCCGCTGATAGTAGTGGATGACGGCAGTGAGTAATTTGATCGCGTCGACGTATTAAATGTGTGGATTATCGCCAAATTGCGTATATATGGGGTGGATTTGCGATGATGTGACCTCCGATCCAGAAATTCTGTCGCGGAGGTCGGAGTTACATCAGGTGAGCATCAGCGCGGCACCATACACCACCAACAGACCGATCACGCCCATGATCAGGCCGGTTTTGGCCATATCTTTACTCTCGATGAGCCCGGTGGAATAGGCGAGCGAGTTCGGCGGTGTCGATACTGGCAGAATCATCCCCAGTGAGGCCGAGAAGGCGACGATCACCAGCAACCCCTGCAGGCCACCGACGGTTGTCAGGCTGTCCATGGAACTGCCAATCGCTGCGGCGATCGGCATCAACAAGTTGGCAGTGGCGGTGTTGGACATAAAATTTGCCATCAGCCAGCACACCATCGACAGAGCAATCACCACCGCCATCGGTGACAGCGCTTCATAATGGATAGCATGAGCCAGCGCGGCTGCCAGACCGGTGTGATCCAGTGCGATGCCGATCGCGATCCCGCCGGCAACCAGCCACAATACATCCCAGTTGATCAACTTAAGCTCCTCTTTACCCATGATGCCGGTCAGGGTGAATACCGCGAGGGGAATGATCGACACCACGTATGTGTTCATGCCGTGCAGTTGTGTGGTCATCCACAACAATATGGTGGCGGCAAAGGTGACGTACACCACAATCGCGCGCCATTGCATACTGAACTGACCATTGAGTTTGAGCTCCATGCGGACCTGAGTCGACGGAAACAGCTTCTGCAGTAAAAACCAGGCGATGGTCAGTTGTAGAATAACAAACGGTAGCCCCATCATCATCCAGCTGAGAAAGCTGATGCTGTGTTCCCCTGTCAGGTATTGCAGGGCAATCGCATTAGGGGGCGTGCCGATGGGGGTCGCGATGCCTCCGGTATTGGCGGCGATGGGAATACACAGCACCAACGCTTTGATTCCCAGATCACCTTTTGGCGCTGATGCGACGATCGGGCCAAGCAGTGCCAGCATCATCACGGTGGTGGCGGTATTGGACATGAACATTGAGAACACGGCCGTGATCAGCATCAGGCCGAGCATAATGAATCTGGGCTGATTCCCGAACGGTTTTAACAGCACCCGGGCCAGGTTGTTGTCCAGTTCATATTTGGAAGCGGCGATCGCCAGCGCGAAGCCACCCATGAACAGAATAATGATCGGCGAAGAAAAGGCGCTGAAAATGTCGGTATACGCTAATAGCTGCCCCAAGTCGTGGCCGCTGGGCGGCGTGCGGAACAGGTGCAGGCCTTTGTCGGAAATCATCACCAGTTCCAGAGCGATGATCAGAATGGAGGTGGCAAACACCGGCACCGGTTCCAATACCCACAGCAGAGCCGCCAGCAGGAAAATCGCCAGCAGGCGATGTTGGATCAGGGTCAGGTTGTCGATCGGTATCGCATCCATTGGCATCATCAGGACACCGAGTGGGAGCAGGAAGCAGATGAGCAGCTTGATGACTGTCTCGGTTTTCATCGTCGGCATAATGCACTCTCTGACAAGGTCGGTGTCATTAGCATAAGAGATGCGTGGCGGTGGGTCTTAGACCAAGCTTAGAGTTTTGATATGTCGCGGATTTTTATGCGATTGTTTTGTTTTTCATCAATAAAAAGCCCCGTGAGGTACGGGGCTTGGAAAGGTGCTGAGTGAAGGGATTATTCTGTATCACTTTGCTCGGTTTTACGGTACGCATATGGGGCGCCCATGCGTGTCGGTGCGTTGTCCTGGATGCTGTCATCAAACCGGATGGCGTCTTTGGCGAACAGGTTGATCACGGTCGAGCCCAGTTTGAAACGGCCCATTTCCTGACCTTTTTTCAATACCACGGACTGAGTTCCCTGCGCCGGATAATCCCAACGGTAAACGGTGTTGCCACGCGGTGGCGTGACCGTGCCTGCCCAGACCAGTTCAATGCTGCCGACGATGGTGGCGCCGACCAGAACTTGGGCCATCGGGCCGAATTCGGTATCGAAAATACACACCACACGCTCGTTGCGCGCAAACAGGTTTGGTACGTTTTCTGCCGTCAGCGGGTTGACCGAAAACAGATCGCCCGGTACGTAAATCATCTGACGCAATACCCCATCACATGGCATGTGCACCCGGTGATAATCACGTGGTGACAGGTACAGAGTGGCAAACTCACCATCGGCAAACTCGGCGGCCAGTTGCTCGTCCCCCCCCAGCAACTCCTGAGCGCTGAAGTAATGACCTTTAGCTTGGATCAGTTGGCTGTCTTCGATGGGGCCAAACTGGCTGACACACGCGTCAGCCGGGTGCGTGATGAGATCCGCCCCGTCTGCCAGCGGGCGTGCATCGCCTTTCAGTTCACGTACGAAGAACTCATTGAAGGTCTTAAAATGTGTCGGATCAGAGTGGCGCGCTTCGTCCATATTGACGTGGTATTTTTTGATGAACCAGCGGATCACAGCGGTGGTCAGACCGCCAGCCTGGGCTGACGCCAGTTTGCCCATCAGGCGGGTCAGGCCGTGCTGAGGAATCCAGTACTGCAGTCCAACTTTAATCTTGTCCATTGTGTTTCGTTCCAATGTTAATAGTCGGTTTCAAATCTTCAGGGCGCGAGATAGTACTTAAAAAGGCACCGCTTGTCAGCAGTGTCTCATCTCGCGTCGCCAAGGAGTGTGTTACAGGTCGGCTTTTTTGTTGCGGGAATACTGACGGTTGGCTTTGTTTTCCGCCATGCTTTCCAGAATGCGATGATAGTTATCAAAGCGTACTTCGCTGATCTCGCCGTTTTCAACCGCTTCACGTAGCAAACAGCCGGGATCGTCCAGATGTTTGCAGTCACGGAATTTACAGCCACCGAGGTAGGGACGAAATTCGACAAATGCCTCGGTGACTTCGTCGGCTTCCAGGTGCCACAGGCCGAATTCGCGTACGCCCGGCGAATCAATCAGATCGCCACCGGATGGGAAGTGGTACAAGCGCGCAGCGGTGGTGGTGTGTTGGCCCAGCCCCGAGTTTTGCGAGACTTCTCCTTCTTCGACGTCCAGACCTGGCATCAGGGCGTTCACCAGACTGGATTTGCCCACCCCAGACTGACCAACGAAGATATTGACGCGATCGCGCAGCTGGTCTTCGAGCTCTGTGATGCCTTCGCCGCTCTCTTTACTGACCAGCACAACTCGATAACCAATGCGCTGATATTCACTCATCCACTCGCGGTAGAGGGTATGCTGCTCTTCATCCAGCAGATCGATTTTGTTCAGCACCAGCAGCGGTACAATGTTGAGTGTCTCAGACACCACCAGATACCGGTCAATGATATTGAGAGACAGCTCCGGCAGGACAGAAGAGACGATCACCATCTGGTCGACGTTGGCGGCCACTGGTTTCAGACCGTCGTAGTAATCCGGGCGAGTCAGCACAGAGCTGCGAGGTTCGACAGCTTCCACCACACCGGAAATGCCGTCCATCGATTCCAGACCAGAACGCCAGATCACTTTGTCTCCGGACACCAGCGTTTCAATACCCCGGCGCAGATTACAGCGATGTACCTCTTTGGTCTCGGTGTCTTCGATGTCGGCGTGCTGGCCAAAGCGGGTGATAACCAACCCGGTTTTGCTGCCACCCAGCATGGTTTCGTCCCACTGAACGGTTTCTTCCTGAGTGAGCTTGCGCTTTTGATTACTTCTAACTCGTCTTACCTGACCTTTGGTCAGTTTTTTCTTCTTTGCCACAATTTGTCTCAATGATCGCAGGTGCACCGAACTATCACTGCCGGCATACACCTATCTTGGGGATCTCAATTTGGGTATAGTACCTTTTTTATCGGCAAACAAATAGGCAACGTCTCTATGTCCTTTAGTGACCAGAACTTAATCTGGGTCGATCTAGAAATGACCGGTCTGGATCCCGAAACGCACAAAATTATTGAAATCGCGACCATCGTCACCGACAGTGAACTGAATATCCTTGCAGAAGGGCCCGTGTTGGCGGTTCATCAATCGGAAGCGGAGCTGGCGAAAATGGATGAGTGGTGTACTACCACACACACCAACAGCGGGCTGGTGGCGCGGGTTCGTCAGAGCCAGATCGATGAGGCGGAAGCGGTGCGTCAGACCTTAGCTTTTCTGGAGCAGTGGGTACCGAAAGGAAAATCACCGATTTGTGGTAACAGTATTGGGCAGGATCGCCGCTTCCTGTATCGGTATATGCCGGAATTGGAAACCTATTTCCACTACCGATACCTTGACGTCAGTACGCTCAAAGAGCTGACCCGACGCTGGAAGCCTGAAGTGCTCGACGGATTCACCAAACAGGGCAGTCATTTGGCTCTGGACGATATTCGTGAGTCAATCGCTGAGCTAAAATATTACCGCGAAACGATTTTTAAGATATAATCGCTCGGCTGCGAAAACTCCGCTGATGGTAAAAACAACGCCAGGCGTTGCTTTGTTACCCGGAGTTGTGTGGTTTTTCGTCAAACAGAAAAAAAATGACTTTTTTTGGCGCGAAGGACTTGCATCACAAAAAAATGCTCTTATAATTCGCAGCCCTAAACGACGGAAACGTTGTTGATGCGACACTAGCTCAGTTGGTAGAGCGCAACCTTGCCAAGGTTGAGGTCACGAGTTCGAACCTCGTGTGTCGCTCCACTTTCTTTAAGCAGAAAGTA
>NZ_WXWO01000051.1:0-27707 GCF_009904845.1 Vibrio sp. V38_P2S17PM301
CCCTTCAGACCAATCTAGTCGACCATGTTTACGAAGCCAAACTAAAACGGTAGAACAACCTTGGATGCCGTACTTCTCTTGAGCTTGTTTGTAAGTGAGGCTGCCTTTTTCAACCTCATCCACTACGGTGAGTTTAAAAGCGAGGGAGTAATCGCGCTGAGTTCTTTTAGTGGTTGATTTCATAACACTCTCCAATTTTGGGGTTGGAAAGTGTCAACCTTATTTAGGACGTTACAGACCCAAAGCAAAAGCCCCCTACTGTTCAAGGGGGCTTTTTTTGTCTCCTACTTTTAAACCAATTCAGCTTTGAATCTGGTTGACTTCAATCCCCATAGAGAATCGAAAACAACTTGCACGACAGCTGAATCTTTTCGGTATAACTCAAAATATCCGTTTCGTGTTGCCAGCTTTGTATAACTCCGGCCATCAGGAAGAGTGATTCTTAAACTGTGTTTGTGTGCGTCGTTCTGTGTATAAGCGCTAATTCGCCAGCTTGTATTCGTTGGGTTTGGCTGATAAGCCGCGAAAAATCTAAAATTCTGTGCGCCGCCGGTAGTCGGATCTTTTAACTTGTTATTGGCAAGCGATCCAAACGCCGGAGTAATCACCGCACTACCATCACCGAAACCACGATAATAGCTGCCAGGAGAGGAAGAACCGCCAGCCTTGGGTGTTAGCGTCATATATGGATCAATGACGTAAATTGTTAGCGTGTCGGTTGTCGTCCTTTTGTTGAACTCGTTACGCGCCGAACACCAAACAGAATATTGACCTGGCTTTGTAGGTTTCCAGTTGACGTTGGTAACCGTTACACCGTGACCGCCGTCCATGGTTTCATAACCGGCATCAGAGTTAAACTCCCAAAGCAAATTCAAGGTACCAAAGTGCGCATCAAATTCAGCGTGCAGCGGCACAGATGAACCAAGATTGATCGAGCCTGGCGCGGTTGGGTTTTCGATGACTGACGGGTTGCCCACCACTTTCACATAGGCAGTATTGCTGTTAACGGTTCCCCTTTCATTACTCACCTTGCACCAGTAAGGATGGCTATCAAGTGGATTGATGGTTGAGACAGCCATTGAGTCAGTGTTTCCACCGTATTCTGGTTTTATTGGGTAAGCTTCCACGCCTGACTCGGCGTTGTACCACTGATATGAAAGCGTACCGCCGCCAGAATCCGCCACTAATGAAAATGAATATTCCTTGCCTACCGCAACGGGAGCATGATCAACAGGCTGCGTTGTTATGGTCGGCGGCTCGATATAGCTGTATTTATGGACCACGCCATTTTTTTTCTGATAGACCTCTAAAGCCTTTCTAAGCTTGCCGCCTGACATCACGTAAGGACGGCCAAAATGTAGGCCGTCAGCGTCTTTAAAGTACATGATGAATCACTCCCATTTGATATAAACGTCGTTCTCCGCCATGCCACTCGGATCGGGTTCTGCAGTGCCACCGGTGATCTGCCGTTGCGCGCCAACGTCGGAGGCAGTCAGCTTTATGTCTTTGTCCAATGCATTACCGTTAACAGTTCGCGTTGTTGGCACCGCGCCCACATCGTCTGCAGATAACTCAATGTCTGCATTAAGGGGCTTTTTGTTCACCGTCCTGGTGTTAGGGACCAAGTTTGAAACATCAGGTATCTTAGTTGTATCAGGAAGCGCGCCAACGTCAGACGCCGTTAAACTAACATGGCCTGTTTTATTATTAACGCTTAGAACGCGATTACCGGTACCAAAGATGGCCCATCGACTGCCGATCCAGATCACCTGGTCCTCATTAAATAACACATCATCAGAGCCGGTTATTTTTGTAGGTATCCCGCTTTCGTTTGTGGTGATAACCAAGTAACCGGCACCAACAACGGCAACGCCAGCCGGGGCAGTACCGACTTCAATAGTTGCGTTATTCGGATCGTTTTCTACAACAATGCTTGTCTCAGTAGTGGCCGGATCGTCAACCATTGCCAGCCCTCTGATGGTTATGGCACCAGGCGCGGACGTAAAATTGTCAGCGCGGATTTTAAAGCTCTTGCCAGTGGCCGAATCTGTGACAATCACAAAATCTGTTGCTTCTATACGATCTTTTTCTTTTGCTCCGGTTACATCGACCGCTAAGCCTTGTACTTTATCCATGATTTTTTACCTCTGACTCATTAGGCTGGCGCAGCAATAACAGAAGATGCCTCAGCAAAATAACCACCTGTGGAATCCTTTGAAGTTACACGGCCCTGCAGAATGACCAAGCCGGGTGCATTAGCTCTTATCGTTCCCACGCCAAGGACTGATTTATAATCGGGCCTTTCAATGCTTCCTCCCCAACCTGTGGTATCGTTTGACACCTCAACACCATCAACCAAGACGCGCCAATAAACATTGGCCCCGCTGTTGCGCGTATACAGCTTGACTGCTGATGTCAAAACAACGTTCCGGTTGTATGGCTTGCTTGGGAAGTCGTATCGGCCGAACTCCTGCCAGTTAGTATCAGAAGCTAAATTTTTTGAACTGCGGATAATGCCACTCTCTACAGGTCGCCCCTCGTTACCAGTTGGACCTTTATCCCCGGTTGCGCCTTTTGGTCCTTGCGGTCCCACTGGCCCAACTGGACCCTGCGGTCCTTGTGGCCCTTCTGGTCCGCTCGGTCCCTCCGGCCCTTGGTTACCGGCTTCACCTTTTGGTCCCTGTGGCCCTTTTGGCCCAGGTGGTCCTGCTGGCCCCTCGGGACCATCGATACCCTGATCACCCTCTGGGCCAGGTATTCCCTGGTCACCCTGAACACCTTTTAAACCTTGTGGCCCGCGTGGCCCTTGCGGTCCTACTGGCCCTTGTGGTCCTTCCGGACCAGGTCGCCCCTGTGGTCCCTGCCCGAACGGGAAAGGATCAGACCAGTCACCAGGTGTTGATGATTGTTTAAGAAAAAGAGCGCCTTTCATCAGGTAAGGCATGATCGAGCGAATCAGAACGTTAGCGCCATCGTCCAGACCAAATTTAAATCTTAGAGTTGACTGATCGGGCAGCTCGTATTTTTCTGCTCTCTGGTAAGAGTTACCGATAAAAACCAAAACCTTTGAATTTGTCGGTATTGGTTCAGGCAAATTAAATTCTGTTTGCCCTTGCGTGGCTGTGAATAACTCCTCGACGTCCTTACCGAACGCAGCGCCGAAATCAAAATCCGTGGCGAAATAGCCAAAGCCTTTGGGACTATTATCAAAATTGCCACGGTCAGCAAAAAGCCCGACTTCGTTAGGCTCGTATGAATCGCCTGTTTCACCACGTGGGCCGTCCTGGCCTTGTGGCCCGGTTGGTCCCATTGGGCCGGTTAAGTCTTCCTCTTTACCCCAGGAGCCGTCCGGGTTCCTGAATTGTAAGTTTGGACCGTTCCAACGGTGCTCCGGTGACAAGCCCTGTATCCCTTGCGGCCCGCGTGGACCTTGCACACCTTGCGGACCTCGATCACCTCGATCACCTTTCGGCCCCTGGTCGCCCTTGTCGCCCTTTTGGCCGACTGTGATAGGGCCAATGTAGACCCAGCCGTCAGGGTATGATTTGTTATAGGCCCACACCAACGCGTCACCAGGGCTAACATCAGAAACCAATCCGTTAGGGTCGGCGGTTTGTCCTGCAGTCGTTGAGATCCAAACGTCGCCAATTTCGCCCACTTTCACCCGGATGTTATCAAGCGTGTCACGGCCATTAATTTTTAACGGGTTACCTAAAGTAAAATCCGTTCTCAGGTTCAACATTGCCGTAACCGTTTGACCAGGCTTTACGGTGCGGTTATTAAACTTAATCGCGTTAACAGTGGGTAACAGTGTCCAGTCTTTGCGCGGGATGTACTCGCCATCGATGAACACCATTGCATCAATAAAACCTATGTTGGTGGATACCTGGTTGATCTCTCGATCAAGCGTTTTTTCAAAACGCATAAATGGCACATCACCGACAGCTGCAGCTTTACCGGTACAGATAACCCACCAGTTACGCCCGTCAGGCAAAATTGAACCAATAAACTCAATCGTTGAGTTAGTCGGGTTGTCCTTGTCGATGTGTATCGCGTAGTCTTTTCGGGGCCGCTGTGGGATCCCGTCTATCACCACCCGGTAGGTGTTTTCGTCTTCAACATCGGCACCGGTCAACGGATAAAAATAAACGCCCGGAGATATAACGCCGTCCCAATAGATAGGAGTGATCAAAACGCTCTCAAGCTGCGCCGCCTTAATTCGATCAATCACATAAGCTGGAGTAGCTACAGAATCACCCTTTTGCGGGTAGGGCACGTTTGTAGACTGCAGCCCAAGAAAGTCCCACTCACCCGCGCTGTTTTGTTTCAGCGTTTTATCTGCGTCGTAATTCAGCCCCTGCAGAATCATATAGATTCGATCAAAAGCGTCCTCGTGTTTCTCAGGGAAAAACGCGCCCAGGTTTCGAAATGATGTTTCCTGCAGTAATGATGGATCGCGGACAATCAGGAGTTGATAAATTGAGTCGTAGCGTTGAGCTGTGGTGATGTCGCCACCGTTAAGCCATTGCAAGCCATCAACGGAATAATCAAGGCCGGGCCTTAACTCAACTAGCGGATCAGATGGATGGACTAGGTAAACCTTTAAATCTTCCGGAGCGAAGATTTTGAAACGAAAAGGGAACCGGTTTGTTACACCATCACATTGTAACAAAACCCGTCCCAGGTCTGTTTGTATGGTCATTGCGCCTTATCTCTTGTGGTTGTTGATTGGTAGAGGATAAAGCGCGGGGTGTGCTCAAAACCGCCAAAAGAATGGGGGCTGGTAGAGAGAACTCTTGAGGGTTTTAGTGTCTATTCATCTCGCTATGACTTATTCTTGCTCATCAATGAATATATCATTCAACATAGATAGTTCTTCTTCGGTAAGCAGCGCTTTCGAAGATACTTCTTCATATGTAGAGAGCGCTTGCATTAAACAAACAAGCTGGTCTTGTGAAAGGTGGTTAATTGCGCGAATGAGCTTTTGAAAACGATCATTATCCATATGGGATCCCTCAAAGAAAACGCACCATACAAAAAGAATAGTCATGTGCAACTAGCAACATCCAAACAACTCTGTCAGAGTTAGACAACGGTTCCTTTTATGTTTATCTCATCCAGATAGATACTATCTATAATCATAGAATGCATAATCACCAATAATACTCTCCAATGAAAACACTCATCTTATTCACATTCATTACTTTTCTGGCTGGTTGCTCTACCTATAGCGGTAAGATTATTATCGATTCAGACTCGACTTATGATCACCATTATCGCAGCATCCCAAAAGGACATTTACCGCCGCCTGGAGAATGCCGCATCTGGTACCATGATAGGCCTGCAGGACAACAGCCCCCACCAGGAAGCTGCAAAGAACTTGAGTATCGTGTGCCATACGGTGCAACTCTTATACGGGGTTAGCTCGTAAACGATGTACAATACCGATTCTTTGATAACCCCTGAAACTGTCATTTGGGTATCTACTAACCTCATCAGTATGTTCTAAACGACAAAACACCTAGTTTTATTTCCTCCTCATTTAAAAAAAGCCCTCCTTAGAGGACTTGTTTTTAGTCGGTAAACGGCCTTAAACGGTTCTGTGATGGAGGGAGCAACATTTCTTGATTGTTGTCTTTCTCAATGCGTTTCTCCATTCGCTTTAGGTAGCCGGGATTTATTGACTCGCGCATATCATAAAGGATCAGATAATCCAGCAAAATGCGACTGTAAAACATGTTCATGAATGGCGTGTTATTCAATGTTGTGGTTAGCGTGGCCGCGGCTAAGTCGTCGCCGCTTTTAGCTCGGCCTACCAGGTCTGCGATCTGAGGGATTAGGCCAATGGTTGGCCCTGCGAGCGTATCAAGCACGCTGCCGCCAAAGCGGTTTTTAATATCACCAAAGACAAAATCCCCATAGATACCCAACCCACCTCCTTGTGCCATAGCCGCCGCCCAAGTTTTAGGATCAAGCGGGTCGCGGGGCTCTCGCCCTTTGGTTGCGTCTTTTGCTGTCATCGATACATAACCGGCCACGGTCAACGCCCCGAACAAGGACGCGAAACCATAAAGCGGTGAATCGTGCGCTATTCCCAATCCGGTTGCCTTAGATTTGCCTTTTATCTCCCGCCCTATCATTCGTTGTAAAAACACGGTTGGAAACTGCTTAAACTGGGACATTGAACGCAACAGTTCACCAGGCAAAGTACCTCGTTGTGTTTTTCTAGTCCATACAGCACGACTACGGGCGTCAGGTTCTAAAACAGCGTAGCCCTGGCGATCAGAAACAAAGGCCCGTATTTTGGTTTCGATTTCATCTTTAAGCAGTTCAACGCGGTAGTCAGTGGCCTGTAATCCGGCACCCTCCAATAATTCAATGAATGGATCGTCGGGCAGCTGGCGCATTGCTTCGGGCGTTATAAAGCCGGTCCCGTCTTCTGCCGTCTGTCTCGCCTGTCTAATGATGTTCCATTCTGGATCGCCTATCCCGTAAAGCTCCATAACACGGCGCAAGGCAGGATCCACATCAGAAAAGTTTTTACCAGCTTGCTGAAAGAGTCGGTTACTTGTGCCGATAGCTGCAGAACGTTTCAGTGAGTCCGTCCACCAGGTAAGCCCGTTTAATTTAAAAAACAGATTCATTGCTTTCTGCATTTTGCCAGAGTAATCGCCTTGGGAATCAAAGCGACTGGTTAAATCCCCGATAAATGAATCCATGCTAACGCCCAGGTTCGCCATGATCTGACGATGCTCAACGTTACCACGTCCCTTTTTTAACCCCATAAGAGATTCACCAAGGCCACTAAGCATATTACCGCCCTGGTAACGTACCTCAGATGCGTACACTGGCAGATCGGAAAAGCTGGAAAGAAGCGCACCGCCCAATTTAGCAAGCGACTGCCAAGCGCGAATATTTGACATGTATTTCGCAGCGACCTGGTTACCGGCTATTCGTGTTGAGCCATTCACCTCAAAAAGAAATTTTTCATTTTTGGCTTTGCCCTTGTTTAGAGCGTCCCTTTCTTCTGCAGTCTTAGAGGCTCGCGTTAGCCGGTCATAAATCACATCGTACATTGATTCTGGATTGGTCCCCATAACGCGCATAAGGCCTGTTTTCTGCCCTGACATTTCTAGGCCAGATAATACAGACGACATTAAATCACCCGATCCATACTTGTTGTTATAGTCCGTCCATGAATCTGCATCTTTGAAGTGCAGCAAGCGGCCCTCTGACATTTTGCGCGCCATATTCGCATTACCTTTAAACGCGGTTGTAATGTCCTTTGGAGAGCCTGACAGGTGGACGCCTGACGCCAGCGCCTGATAAACGGAATCAAAAAATCCGGCTTCATCGTCGACACCTTCCAGCGTTTTTTCTAAATCCAGCTTGCTGCGTAAAAAGTTTATGTACTCGTCCGCGTTCGCCTTAGCGATCAGATCCCCGTCATGCGTCTGCCTGGTAATGTAACCATCAATTTTTTTAATCCAGGCTCCTGCGCGGTTTGCGTCTTTTCGGGCGACTTCCTGATATTTCTGAATCGCGTCAGCAATAGCTTGCGCGTCCGGGTTATTCACCTGCTGGCCGGATAACGCCCTCGCAATGTCTCGATCAAGCTCACCAGAAAGCGCCAGTTTAAACACTCCCTTTGCTTCCAGGTCATGCACTAGACCGCCCATATAAGCATTAGAGAGTGATTTTTGTTGCGCGTCTGCAGACAAGCGCGCTCCTACTCGATTGCGCTCAGAGCCAACTAACAAGGCCTGCACGCCCATGTTTAGATCGTCATTGAATTGCGATTGAAGAAAATCAATATTTTCCTCCTGACGCATCTTGTTAATCATGGCGTTACGTTTTTCAATTTTTGCCGCTGCAACCATTTCCTCTTTGACGTCGTTCAGGGCCTCTTCTAACGCCTTCGTTTTATCAGCAATATTTGCATCATTCATAATTCGCTGACGGATGCGATCTGCTTGGTGAATAAACTCGTCAATCTCTGACAGTTCGTAATCTTTACCAGTAGCGTTTTTTATTGCGTCTGCACAAGTGATCATTTGTTTAGCCTACACATAAATGCAGCTTCAAACGCGGTCGCGTCCTGTTCTGCTTTGGTGATTGCTGCGTCATACTCAGCTAAGTCTGCTGGTTCAGCGCCTCGCGCTTTTTCGTGTTCATCAAACATGACCTGAATCTGCTCAAGCTCCTGATCAACATTTCTCTCAGGTTCAGCAAGTTTCATCTCTGCCTCATCTGCAGCCGCTTTGTCAGCGCCGCGCACATTCTCAGCTTTGAACCCATTTTCTACAGTGTGCTGCAATGCAAGCCCTGGGTTTTCATGCATTGGTAAATCTGGGAACATCGATTTTACAGAGCTTACAAACTCATCACCGGTTAATAAGTTGTCTTCCATCAGATCAAGTAGTCTCTCGATGTCGTCGACTTGCTGCTCACTCATAGCTCGTTTGGAAAGAAAATCCATGATTTCAGATTCAGCCTGTTGCGGCGTTCTGGTGGACTGTGCGCCGCCTTTGCGCTGCAGTGCCAGTGGTCCCCTCTCTTCCATCCGTCGGCCGCCTATCAGCGTTAATGCGTCCTCCACAATGCGCTGTTGTCGTGCGCCTAATGGCTCACCGGCGGACATTTTCTCTAATGCCTTACTGACGTCCTCCGGTTTGTATCCGGATTTTTTCAACTGCCTGATCAAATCGGTATCTGGTCCCTGACGGCCAGACACACTCATAACCCGCTCAGGATCTGCACCGTTCACCATAATATCAACCAAGCTATTTGCATCGAGCGGGGAACCATCAAGAGAGCGGTAACCGTACTGGTTCAGCGCCTCGGCCATTTCATCAAAACCTTTCCCACCTGATTTCCTGAAAGCACGATTTTTTGCAAAACCTGCCGGATCAAAGCCCTCAGATTCTGCAGCTGTTCTGGCAATGCCGCCTAACTTGCTGATCGCGTCCTGGATAGAATCAACGTCCGGTGACACGCCTTTAGTACTGGTAATGCGTTTTGCCTCTGCTGCCAGGTCACTCACGCGCTGACGATATTCCGGGCGTTTCATGCGAGACATAACGCCAGCTGCCTCACGGCGTTTTTTTACCTGGTCAAAATAGAGCTTAGGATTTCGCTGTACAAAGATCGCCGGGTTTAATGCCGGGTCCATGGCTGCGACTGCAGTCACATCAGCGTTATAGCCCTGCGCCTCCATTTGTAAGCCAGTTTTTAGCATGGCCTCGCGTGTTTGTGGTGATGCGTTATCTACGGCTTGAGCGGTGGCCCCCTGGGGCGTTATCTGCGAACGTCTACCGGCGCGAAAATCAGAATAGGCCCCCCCGCCAACATGCAAACCGCCGCCCAAAACACCACCTAACGCCACATTCCAAAGGGAATCCGACATTTGATAATCAGCTTGTTCCTCTTGTTTTGCAAAGTAGATGGCAGGCTCTACGGCTACGGCCCCTGCAGTCCCTTCAAGCGCCCCCACGCCGGCACGAATACCGGAGCGGGACCATGCATTATTGGCACCGGCCACCATGGCGGAATAACGGGCCGGAGCGATCACCGGCATAAAACTCAGAGCCAGGTTTACCGGGTCCAACATTTGACCGGCGACAGCTGCAGAAAACTGGACAGAGCCGTTAAAAAATCCGGTGGAGTCCTCGATCTGTTTCTTGCGCATAATTTCGTTTTGTTTGCGCTCGACCAGAATATCTAAGGCTTTCTGTGTTACACCATTTTCAGGCACTTTTAACGGCAGTTGCTTTGCCTTGATCTGTGCCTCGGCTTGCTCAGTGGGTAATTTTTTTTCGACGCCAAAAAGGACTTTTAATTTTTCCGGCTCTTGGGCTTCGAATGGACCAAACCGGAGATCTTCCTCGCCCATGTTCGCCCGGATAAGTTCGTTATTGTCCCAGGTCGCAAAGCTGAAAGACTCGCTCATGCTTTGCCGGAGAGAGTCATAAGCCGCCGTTCCTGGGTCCAGTTCACTCAGTGAATATTTACGCCGAACTAATGCGCCAGTATCATCAAACATTATTCAACTAACCCCCAAATTTTCTCCACCTCATCAAGATCCATTTCTTCCAGGTCGCGCCAGGTGTAAAAAATTTTCTGACCATCAACCAACAACACCGGCTGATTATTCTGATCAACCAGTTCTACTCCGGCATCATCGCCACGCGTCAACCAGCGCGGCTGCAAACGTCGTTTGTATAACTGCTCTCTCAGTTCGTCGCTTTCAATTTGCGGGTCTGCCGGTGACATTAGGCTCATTTTTGGTATGACATCGAGCAACTTATCAAGCGCGTTATCTACCTTGTCAGTGTTGGGTGAATAACCGTTTATCTCGACGGGTACGCGGTAAGTGTTGCCACCAAAACCGAGCAATGATCCACTGGTGCGGAATTCGTAACGGTCGCTAATGATTTCCTTGTAGGCTTTCTCTGCAGCGTCTGATGTACTGTCAGCCAGCCCATTATCTAGGTAATACAAAGCCAGCGTTTCTGCAGACGTTTGGATCTGGCGTTTAATAACGGATTGATTCGCCAGCCCGTTAATAGAGTCGGAATATTCATTTCCTATGTATCCGCTCACATCAGTTTGAATCGCTTTATAATCGTCATTGCCTACGTTGGCCTTTAACGTTTTGAATCCGATTTTATCCGCTTCGCTCAAATACGTAGCTGCAGGTGAATTGCCAAGGACCGCAACAACGCCCACGTTAGGCGGTAAGTCTTCTTTATACAGGTCACGCATAACACGCGGGAAATATTCGCCGTACTGCTGGCGCAAATTGTTTACCAGATCAGCTGCGCTTTCTCCGCCCTGTTTGTACTGCATCACAAAGTTTTTCGCGGTGGTCTTATCTAGAATCCGGGTCAAGGCTGATGGAACGCCGATCCGCTCTTGTTCTGCAATCGTCGCGCTGGCGTAAGATTCATAATCACCGTTTTCTGCAGCACGTTGAAAAGAGGCTTTTACCAGATCATTACTCATCGAATAGGCGGCAGGGTCTTGAGCAATGCGTTTATTTCGAGCGTCAACGGCACTCAAAAGAGATTTGTATTGCCTTGCCTCTCTTGGGTAGTCTTCGGGGCTTCCCGGTTTCTGAGAGCTTAGCAGCTCGTTTAACTCCTGCGGAGAAGCATCACGCACCTGGTTAAACTTGGTTGCAAAGTCTTCATAGTCGGCCACCTGCTGATATATTTTCTCACCTTTCTCTTGGCCGTACACATTCACGATTTGATCTTTTGTGTAGCGTCCGGCGATTGGCTCGTTACCATCAGCCAGATAAGAAATGTAATTACTAACGCCTGTTGAATACTCTTTTTGTGCAGCTGCTCGGCGCGTCTTTAGAGCGGCATCAATTTTTGATAGGTACCGGCTACGCACTGCAGGATCAAAATCCTCCTGGTATTTTTCAAGATAACTTTTTGCCTGGGTGAGTTTTTCACCGGACAAATACTGGTCAACAACGGACGAGCGCGCCGCTGTGGTGGTGTTCAGTGCGTTGGCCTTGATCACCTCATCAGATTGGCCGTTCGCTTGGTCATAGGCGATCTGATTGGCCGTCATGCTCCGCACTTGCTCATTGACTAATTTTTCGTCCTGGTAGTTGGAGCCAATGAAAGAAATTGCGTTAGTTTGCGCGGCCTGAAATTCGTTGACCTTGTACCGCTCGATCTCACGGTTCTGGTGATCGGATATGACGCGATTAAAATCAGAAAGCGTCGCCTGTGCCTGTGAATCATAAAGCGCCTGATAACGCTCCGGCACATTTGCCCGGTTGTTTTGAATGTACTTCTGAAAATTTTCTTCTAATTGCTGGCCGTCCTTGAGAACATTTTTACCCTTTGAATTTTGCTTAAACTGCTCGGCCTGCTCATTCATGTATGAGTAAAGGTTATTTTTATTCTCGTTGTTCCAGGCTACGTCCGCTTGATTCTGCAGTTTTTGAGCAAAACCGCTCGCCATATCCGCAACCTGGCCGAACGCGTCACCGCCAAAATCTGCAGCAGTAGCGCGGGTCCGATCGAGCGCAACATTACCCGTTTGCGCTCGAGCTTGGCTGGTGCCTGGTATGTTGACTGTACCCATTAGATCATCCCCGTCATTACAGGCTTAGCGGCTGAGGCCAAAACCGTAGTATATAAGCCGGTGCGAGCGGATTTTTTCTGTTGCTTCGCTTGGCTCACAATGTTGATTGCTTCCCCTTCCAACTGGTAGGCGCGGCGATTTGCGTTGTTAAGCGCGGTTAGCGCGTCCATTGCTCCGACTTCCTGACTTTGTTCCAGCAAACCTGCAGCAGTACCAGATGAAATGTCCAGGCCGCGTCCTGCAAATTCCACAGCGGCCCGAGCTGTACGCCGGCGCGTTTCAATGTCAGCTTTTTGCGCTTCCTGGCTACCGGCGATCCGCTCGTTTTCTGCTTCACCTCGTAAACGGTCCGCGTTTTTTTCTGCAACACTTTCGTTATATTCTGCGGCCTCATACTGTGCGCCGGACTGCGCGCCAGCTGCAGCACTGGCGACAACGGTTGCAGCTGTCGCAGCTGTACCCAAACCGGCAACAGTCGCGCCACCATAACCGGCAGCACTCGCGGCCAATGCGCCTAAAGCTACTGTACACATAGAAAAAACCTCTTAAATTTTTCATTGCGTGGCCCAATGGTTACGACCTCGCCAAAATTAAAGCCAAGGCGCTGCAGCCATCGAACGGCGGCAGCGTGTTTGCAGTAAACAAAATATTCCAGTGTTGACGCTCGAACCTTCATCCATTCGAGCGATTCTCGGCTCGCTTGCATGAATTCTTTTTGGTGCCGGTAGATGGCGTTCGTTCCGATCATCCAGGGCGCTGCAATGTCGGCTAATACGTTGGTTTGCATTAGGCCGAACACGCCTAATAACTCCCCGTTCGAGTAGCAGCACAGCGCCCAATCAGATAGCTCTAGACTTTCCTTAATGGCGGTTATGAAATCTTTCCCGGTCATGGCGTCGACTTCATCCAGATCCGCAGGGCGTGCGTCCTTACACAGCTCCGCGATCACTTGTTCATTAATTTTTCTGTACTCAATCACCGATCTCAAACTCCGGAATTAAAGCGAGTAAGCTAAACGGCATTGGATCAGGTTGTTGAAAGTAAAATTGTCCTGGCATGTCATAAACAGAACTCACATCAACAACGTGGATCCCTGTTTTCGCTTTTAGTGGTGAGGTGTAATCCTCGTATTCTCGCTGTTTGATTTCATACATGTTATCAAGCGACGTCCCTGCAAAACCGCCGTAAGTGTCGTGCACTTCCATGTTGACGCGGCTCACCGCTTTGTATTGGTCCTTAATGCTTTGCTGTGCTCCGGGCAGATCTAACGGCAAGGATTTACCAAGCGATTCATAGATCAGGCCTACGCTTACTTTTAACGCAGGGTCTTGTAACTGAATGACTCCGTAAGAGACAGTTTGTTTTCCCTTGTACATACCATCGGCCACAATGCCGACCTCCTGATTATCCAAGTAATCCATCACCCGAATATCTTCGATAGCAGGCCCCCACTCATAGAGCGGGTTTTCTCGCAGGTCTTCTGGGATCACTTGTTGCAGTTGGGCTATGGCGTTACGCGCATCGATAACAGACAGCACGAAAACTTTAAAAACGTTCCCGTCATGTTTGATAATTAGCGTTTTACCTGACGTGCTATCATCAAAAAATGCTTGTGATGTGGTAGCCGTGATTTCCTCCGGATGTTCCCAGGTGACGCCACCCGATAAAGTTAACCAGATACCTTTTACTGTGTTATCGATAAACACGGCATCATCCATAAACACAGCACTATCAAGATCGGTAAAATTTCGATCCGTCTGATATTCAACATGCAGAGCCGGCGAGCCGTTAATCATGCGCTCAACCACAAAATAAACGGCGGTCCGCTCGTCTTCCTCGACCGCTGAAACGCCTTTAAATTTTCCGTTGGTTGTGTGGGTGGTCCAGCCCCACACCTGCTGCTCTTTCATATAGGTGAGGCTTGCTGCTGTGCCATCATTAAGAACGCACCAGATCAAGCTATACGGGTTCTTTGCGAATGCCCAGGAGACGATCCGACGATTGCGGAAAATGTGGGACGAACGAATACACAAATTGGCGTCTACAAAAGAGTTGCGCCCGAAATCGTATTGAATTTCTCGGACAACTTTTTCACCGCGCTGGACGTAAACGCCATGCCCACCAGTGATAAGCGGAGCCAGGTAACTGCAGCCGTTGTAAGACTGCACATCTATCGACGGCGGATCCTCTGCAGACATTTTTTGTGATTCTTTTGGAAGTACAGCCCAAACACCACCACTAGTGAACGCGAGCAAAGCGTTAAGCGGTAACAAGTGTTCAATCTCACTTAGTTGGATCCCGGCAACGTTTAGTGTCAGTGAGTCGTCAGCCAGCAACGGCTTACTCATCCCGAAGTCATTATAAGAATCGGTCTTACTGGCCCATATGGTTTGTGAGTAACGCACATTGCCGCCCAGGTTTAGCCGGTCAGAATAGTACGCACCACACGCCGGATAACCGTTTCGCTTGCTTAACGCAGACACAGCCCATTTGTAAGTTTTTGCCTCAAGAGCTTGAGAGCCAGGTTTAACCACTTTCAGATCGGCCACTTCGCCGCCGCTCTCGGTCCATCCGTCCTGTTCTATGATGTGAAAATGATAATCACCTTTTGCCTCCCACACGTACCAAGTATCACGTTGCGGTATTTCTACATAATCAACTGTCCGACGCAGATAGGCGCGAAACTTTGAGTTATCTGTTGTGTCGGGTTTTGGGCTTGTCATGTCAAAATCTGGTGTGTATGGGACCGCTAAATATTCCCAAGAGGTATCCGGTGTACCACCAGCCCCGGATAAATCTTTCGGCAGCTCAATCGTGACTTGTCCCTCTACCTGACGGGCAGAAATAAATTTAGTGATTTTTACCTCACCGAAACCGCTATTCGAATAACGCCACTTGATACCAATAAAATGATCGTCGTTATCGTTGGGTAAATCCTGGTCCGGGCCATCCCATCGTTCGCCCTCGGTGTGTGTTGGCGGTACGTCGCCTGTTAACGAGTTTGAACGGGCTTCAACGCATTCGTAGTAGTTACCGGCGTAATAGCAATAATCGCCTTTCTTAGCGACCATGCGTTGCACCCATGAGTTAGTAAAATATTTCCCGGTGGTTTCCAGGTATAAAAACTCACCCACCATATCGGCAGTGAAAAGATCAAAATCCGTGTAAATGTTCACGGTCCCCGTTTGGCCGTCTGACCACATCAATTTATTGTCCTCGATGTTTACGGATTGATAGGGGCCGCTTTTTTGCTGAAACTGGTCAACGCGCCAATCCGTCCGCGCATAGTGCTTAATCTGCTGCATCGGATAATTGGCATGGAACAACGTCATGACGTCCACGGATTGGATGTAGCGTATTTCGGGCAGATCTGCTGCAGTGTAAGGCGTTGCGACGGTTAATGGAGTGTTGCCGTTCATGATGTACTTTCCGCCCTGCAGGACTCTGAGCGTCTTCTCTCCTAGCTCTAACATGTAGGTTTCTTGCGCGGACCGCTCAAACGGGAAGTGTCTCACCATGCTGTTTACGTTACTAACATGCAGCGTTCCTGGCCGGTTGGTTAATCCTCCGTGATAGTCGACAAAAAAGTTACGCGCCAGGGCTAAGCCTAGTTGGTAATGCTCTGTGTCTACGCGCCCGAACATTTCCGGCGATAGCTCACCGGCGCTCATAGACGGCTTAATTGTTTTTACGGCGACCATTAATTCAACCTTTCATCAAGCGACGGATTAGCGAAGTTGTACGCGTAATTGATTTCTGAGCTTTGCGCGTTCTTATCGATGGCTGCAGATTTCGAGATTAAGCGCATATAAGTACCAGCCAGCTGATTAGCTAAATCGGTATCCTTTTTAACTGAGTTCGCCAGATTCGAACCCATCAGAAACGTCAGGGCCGTTACAAACGTAGGATCAAACATGTGTGTATCCACGTTACGCGTGGTGTATAGGAGATAGGCGTTATCAATATCGGTCTGGATGGTTTTATTCTTGCCATCGTCAGACTGTCCCTTGATAAAGTCGATTTCATGAGAAGCGTTATATTTGCGGCTGGCGCGGTAATCAGCCGTCACCACTTTAAGCGGCGCCAGGCAGTCGTCAGGCAGGATATAAACATTGTCGTACTGTTTGTTTATTTGGTTAGGCAAAAGCGCTAGGCGTTCGATTCGCTGTGCGAATGATGGGGATATACCCTCTAACACAGATTCAATGCTCACTTTCCAATACTGGCGGCACATTTCTGCAGCCAAAGAGTTTTCTGTATCGATGTTTGCTACACGCTGAGTATGTTGAGCACGACCAAGCGCGATATTACAAATTTCAGTCTTAGATAACATTTCATAACCCTCAAACAAAAAAGCCCCCAAAATCGGGGGCAAAAGTTTTGATACTTACAGACAAATAGCCTTATTGGATACGCTCAAACTCAGGCGCTACGGCATCCAGTTCAGCGCGGCTGACTTTAAAGCCCGCTACATCTTTTAACGCGGATAGGCTAACTTTGCCCCCATCAGTCCAGTGGTCATCATTGCCATGGTCCAGCTTTGTTAGTGCTTCACGGATCAACTGTTCACGCTGTTTTTCTTCATCGACGTTTCGACTGTTTTTCTCAGGCTCAGGAGTATCTACCAGGTTCAGTCCGCCAGTACCTAGCTCTAATCCGTCGTTGTCGTCTTCGTCGTCAAACTCAAACTTTTTAGCATTGCCAACTAGCTCAAGGTAAGACGGCAGAACGTCAACAATCTGCTTTTTCTGATCTTTCGCCAACTTGATATATTCCTCGTCGGCTACCCAATCAAAGACGGCGTTTTCAGATTTCAGCATGCCCTGGTAAAAGCATTTTTCTTTTGCTCGTACTCGTAGAATCATCGGTTACCGCCTTAATTGATTTGGATTTCGCCAGCTGATTTATAAATACCAGCGTGCTGAGTGTTGTACAGCGAGAACGCTGCAGTGATGCTGCCTGCAGTCGCGTCCGTGTCAGGTGTTGCGCGTAAAGCCAGATATTTAACTGGCTTGTGATGGTTTAAATAACCTTTCCACACGAACCCGGGAACCAGGTCGTTAACTGCAATATCACCAGATGCATCGATCACAATTGGGTTGCTCATATCTTCGGCATTGCTACCAATGATCTCAAAGTTCACCGCTGTAGTGGTTGCAAACGCTTCATCAACACGGACAAAGAAAGGGATCTTGCTCGGTCCTTCGTTTTGTCCCTGGAACACATTGATTGCGATTGTATGCTCACTGTTAGCCTTGACTGTAATCGCTTGTTTCTGACAAAGAATTGTTTCGTAATCTAAAGCCATAATCTTTATGGCCCGGATTGCTCCGGACCTCTCCATAAATTAAACGACGCGGGATTCTGTGTTTAGAACGGAATCACAAGTACGGAACATGATTTCACGCGCTTTGTTCAACAACGTGCCGTCGACTTTTTCTTGTGTCAGTCGCACGTTTTCTTTGTTCAGGGATTGTTTATCTAGGTACGCGGCCACGGTGCGATTCATGTACGCATAAGTTTTACCTGGAATGACTTTTTTGATGATGTGCTCCGCAGAGTTGAGCAGATCCCACAAATCGACATCGGCACCCGCTTTATCCAGCTTATCAACCGGAATATTTGCAATACGCACAACGTAGCGATGATCTTTTACGGACACACCAATCTTTGATTTGTACTGCGTTTCATAAACAGACATACGGCGTCCGTCGTTGTCAGTGACTTCCTGCAGGCCTTTGTCGATCATTTGTAGCAGTTGCTTACCCTGGCCTTTTGGATAACGAGCGTTAACAGTCTGCTCCCCCCACACAACAACATAGATGGATGTCAATTTGCCGGTAGTGCCGCCAGCGTCGATCACGTACTTACCAAGCTCGCCAGACAGAGAGCCGTAACGGGCTGCAAGACCGGAGGTGTTATCCTCACCAGAATTCTCATTGCCATAAAAAATTTGATCTGAAATATCTTGCGCCATGATTTCCAGGTGTCCCCGGTCTTCGTTCATGCGCCAAGATTTTTTATTGCCGTTCAGGTTCGCGATCTCTTCATCGATCATTGAACGCTGTTCGAACATGGCAATCCCATCTTCAATTTTCGCTGTACGACCTTTGGAGATTTTTACACCCCGGTTAAACAAACGGACTTCTGAGTTAGGCAGCGCAGTTTGAACGACTTCAACATGGCTCATTGCTTGGTTAGCTTCAAAAAACGGAATATCTACAATGATCGGGTTTTCTTCCGTTAGCAGTGTGGCTACCTGCATCGGTGAGCCGTTTGGGTCGACAAGGTTCATCACATCAATGATGTTAGGTAGACCGTTTCCTTTTAAAGACATAACTATTACCTCTTACTTCAAATTTGGAGAGTTTGGATATAGGTCGACTTCACCTTTACCACCGCTTTCCCCAAGGTCTGCCAATTTGTCATCGGCCATGGCTTTACCGACGCGATAAAGTAGGCGCATGATTTCTGGATGGTTACCTGCACCGGTTTCATTCAGTGCAGAGCGGATCGCTTTCTTGCCATCTTCATCGCCGCCGAAACGGTCGATGACAGATTTCGCAACATTGAAATTTGCTTTCGCATCTTTGCCACCAAACTCAGAATCACTGTTCAGTTGCTCGATCCATTGCTGATTTTTAGCGGTCCACGTATCAGTAAGGCTTTTAATTGTGTCCTGTTGTACCTGTTCCATCATCACTGGCAGTTGCTCACCAAAAGCGGATGCAAACTTAGAGGCTTGTTCATTGGTCAGGTTTGCGTCACGAAAAAGCGGCTCAAATTTATCAAACAATTCCTGGTCTAACTCCATGCCCTCAGGTAACTGCAGTTCGTATGCTTCCGGCGCGCCTTGATCTTTGTCTTCGTCATCCTTTTCGTCTTTGTCGTCGCCGTCTTCACCCTTCTTTTGATCGTCGTCCTTGTCGTCTTGCTTATCGTGGCCGTTGTCGTTGTTATTGTCGTCGCCGTCACCACCTAAAACGCTGTCAGATGCACCTTCCTCAGCGCCGCCAGTGTCGCCACCTTCCGCGCCTTCTGCAGCATCAGCAAAACAAATGTGAGAATGATGGCGAGATTGGAAAAACTCGCCCACGTTAGCCGTGAATAACAGATCGCTATTCTTTTGCGGTTTAAAATCACTTCGCATACAAGCGGCAAGAGCTGTTTTTTTCATGAGTTCCCCTATTCAGCTTCTTTAGGTTCTCGGTGTTCCTGCATCATCTTGATGTAGGCATCACCGTCTGCAGTCAGAATGTCATTCAACAATTCGCGCCCTGCAGCTGATTTGCCTTGATTGTATGCAGCGCTATGTGTGTTCTCTCCGCAAAAAGTTTCACGCATAACGCCGTACTTTTCTAAAAGGCACCAGAGAACATTTCTACCGTGCGCCGTGTCCAGGACAGAACGCATATCCATGTAATAGCGTTTTGTCAGTCTCTCGGCTTCCTGGCGGCGTTTTTCATCGCCTTCTTCCTCTAAGTCCTGCTCGACCTGGCTCTCTATATCAAATGGGTCATATTCCACAATTAGATCCCCAACATGTTGGTCAGGCCATTAGCAGAACTCACATCCACCTCGGACATTAATTTTGCAGCTGCTGCGCCTTGCTGCGCTGGCTGAGCCATGGCGGCCAGTTGTTCACGTTGCTGCGCTTGTGCCCGCCCCTCACGAATGTTTTTAACGGTTTCCTCATCGTTCAAGATTTCTGGCGTTGTGCCGGTGATATCCGCGTAAATGTCCGCAGCGGCATCAATGTTTACCTTGTCCAGAACTTGAGGGAATACTGCTGCCATGTTTCCGTAAAATCCCAAGGTGCGCTCAATGGAAGCAATCCCAATTGATTTCTGTGCCTGGTGTAGCATCCCCATGTATTCAATCTGTATGTCTACCCCATCGAGCTCTAGAGGCGGATCGGGCAACATTCCGCGCCGGTGGCACTCACGAAAGCCAAGGGACACCGTTGGATCAAGAAATTCCTCATCAAATCGAGAAAGAACGGGGCCCAGCATGATCATTTTTTCTTCTTTACGCTGCGCTATCTCATAAGCAGTCACACCAGATTTCTGCACATCAATAACGGTTAGAAACAGGTCATAGAAAAACGCCTGTTTGATTATCTCCCGCGTATCAGCAATTGAGGCCAGCGCCTCAGAAGTAGAAAAATTCGTAGCGAAAGCTGGTTTGAACTGGTCAACGCCTTGCGCACCATCCACAAAAGTGATCCCACCTGGTACAAGAGACGCACCGGAGTTTTTCATTGTGGAAGGCCCCACCATCGGTGGCTTAATCTGCAACGCGTTGGCCGTGTGTTTATTGCGTTGGTCCACCTGAAGACCTTTGATCGAACCTAGTGCCAACATGCCAGGGCCAAAAGATCCGTATACGTCCGCGCCTAACGCCTCCCAACGTGGACAAAAAAAAGGAAATTCATCGAAACCCGAGCGGCTTAAGATTTTTCCCTCTTCTGCATCGGGCTGATACCAGACAGACGCAAATTCTTTGTGAACGCCACTAAACGCCGTAGGAATAAAGTCAGGGTTATCGAACACCAGATGCCGCACTTCAAAACGTTGCTGATAGTTGTGATTGCTGTACGCGCTCTTTGTCGCTTCGCTGACGTTTTCAAGCCCAAAACGGCGCACCAGTTGATCTGCGGTCCACATTCGTTTTTTAGCGTGCGTATTCACAGACAGACGATCATTGGTTGCTATGCGATAGGAGCCGATAGGATTGGGGAAAAATCGTAATACTGAATATTCGTCTTTCTCCACACCAATCGAGCTTGTTGAATAACTCAAAATATCCATGAACACGGACGGCACTGAGTTATAAAAATTTGTCTTAAAGAGCATCTTCAACACAATTTCAGCACACTGATCCAGGTACAGACGCACAGAGTGACGTTTGTTTAAATCTTTGTCGGCCACGTTGAAGCGCAGCCATTTCATTGTCGGGTTGGTGATACCTGAATACATACCCCCCATGGCCGTACGTAAATATATCGTTGCAGACGGGTCCACAATCTTACTGTTAACGGCCGAATGTCGATTGCTGTCTTCCACGTTAAAACGCTGACGTCGTGGATTGAGCATCATTGCAATGTCTCTGTAGTGCGGTTCCCAAGTTGTGTATTCGTTATCAAGCTGAGAAAACATACCATCAGACCGCTTTCTAATTTCGTTATCGATCATTAGCTACCCAGCTCCGTTTTAAGCGCTGGCCGTCCAGTTTGTGATGGTTGACCAGCCAGCACAGTGGACTGATAACCACTGGCAGAACGACGGCGGCGGCGTTCTGCTTCTCCAGATTGTTTCGCGGATTCATCTTGCATCTGCACCGGTGGCGGCGCGACGGGTAGATTTGGTGCTTTTGGTTTGCTGCCTACACACATTTTTTACTTCCTCTAAACGTCTGCGTATGGGTCGTATTCGGTTTCACACATGGTAGCGTTGCGTGTAGGCTTATTTCGGTTACGACGGTGTGACGGGCCAACGGGAAGCGCAACCAATAGCGCTAGGGCGTCGGCATCATCCGGAGAAAATCCAAGCGTTTTTTTGATGTCGTCTTTTTTGATAAGTAATTCGCGGTCTTTTTGGTCGTGACCAAATTCTATGGCGCCTATCTCGGTTAATAGATCCTCGTCGTAGTGCAGACAGCCACCAGCTTTTAGCCACTTCAAAAGATTGTTGTACATGTATGCGCGCATGTTCGCGTAATGTGGGTCAGGGGAAGCTTCAGAGAACGTAATATCAAACACTGAGCACGTTGGATTTAGCTGTCTGATACGGTCAGCGACGGGACCACCAACGCCGGTTGTATCAATGAAAAACACATCCGGATCAAATTCGTCGATCAGTTGCATGGCCTTCGCGGCCAATTTCATTGAGTCACGATAAAGCGCACCAGGTAAAACCACTTTTTTACGCACCCGCCCGTTAAGCCCCTCACGGAAACGAAACACACAATCATCGTCACCGCCCCTGGCAACGTCGAGAGACATCACTCTAACGTCACCCTCCATTGAGCTATTGACGCGGCTCATTGCGCCCTCTAGTAGCTCGGTTGGGATCTTCTGGTTACTCGATGCGGAAGGAAACACACCACGAACACGGACGCGAAAAAAGTCAGAATCTAAGCCATAGTCCTCAAGCCACTGCGCAATTTTCGATTTGTTGGTTACCTGGACTGTGCGGGAATCAATATTTTTTCTTAACCACCGGCGGCGGAATTTACGGAAACATTCACGGAAGCGGCCAGCGTTTCGCGTAGGGTTACCGAAAACAAACCAGAACGGCTCACCGTCTGTTAAGCCACCTTCGGCAACCTCCCAAATTTTGTCCGGTACTGCAGACGCCTCATCGAACAAATACCAGGGCGTTGAGTTAGCACAGTGCAGACCGGCGAAAGATTCACTGTTTTCTTCACGGCATGTTTGCGCGTCCACTCGCCAGGTTTGAGGGAATTCCTTGTGAAAGAAATTCATGTTTCCTTTGCCGTTGTTATACGTGAACCAGTGTTTGTTGATTAGCTTTGCGGTCCACTTACCAAGCTCGCCCCACGTTTTTGTTTTCAACTGATCAGAAGTGTTCGACGTCACGACGCCTTTTGAATGCGGACGCGTCGACATAACGAAATGAATAATCCAACTTGAACCGCAAGATTTACCAATACCGTGGCCGCTGGCGACGGCATAGAGAAAAGCATCAACAGGGTCCTTACCGTTGAAATCGTTTAGCTCTATGGCCTCTTTCCAGTCGTCGCACATTTCGCAGAACCACGCATCAGGGCCGTATTTACTTTTGTAGCGGCTAGCCCAGGGTTCAGGAAGCTCTACCAACTGCAGATCAGGATCATCATCCCAGGGATATGCATAGAGAACAAACCCGAGCGGGTCATTGTAGAAAGAGCCAATGTCCTCAGCCAACATTAACTCAGCTTGTTTGCTGTCAATTTCCTGATTCATAGAAACGCCTAAATTTTCAGGAAAACAGGGCTATTTAACATATTACCTGTAAAGCGCACCTCAGTTTTCCTGTTCGTTTGAATCATCCCTGCTAACGCTTAAAAGTGATTATTTTCCCCTGCAGAAAACGACGCTTTTTTCACTGTTCATTTGTAGCGCCAGTGTTAAAAATCGTTTCGCTTAAATCTCAGGGTGAAGCGGTTATTTTTTACAATCCATAGGCTTTAGGCTTCGTGTTGCTGCAGCAAGTATTTTCCCACTCTGGAGGAAACCAAACGTGTCCCGCACCATCAAAGGGAACCGGGAAGCGGTGGCCGCAATTCTGACAAAGCCAGTACGTTGTTTTTGTGTCGTGGTATCCGTGGATCTCTTCAATATCTTTGATCATTCTTTCGTTCTCCTGCGTCCCGCCAATATCGCTTTTACCAGGTCGTCTGATGCGCCAATCTCAACGCGTTGTGCTGCGTGGTCCCCGTCCATTTTGTTGAGTTCAGCGATGGCCGACACAATGCCCTTTGCATCAAACGTGTAAGCGAGTGCAATCTCGCCGTCTTTGTCGTCTGTTACTGAATGTTCGCCCTGCATATTGATCACGGGCCTCACGTTCTGCGCGCAACGTTGAACAGTCTCCCAGAGCAGTTGCCTTTTTTCGCGAAAGGACCCTATTGCTTTTTCCACTTCCGGATATTCGCTGGTGTCGCGTATAGACTTGAGGAATGCAGAGATCTTAGGGTTACTAACCATCTCACTGGCACTTACATCAGGATTTTTTGAAGGTTGACGATTAATTTTTTCACATGCCGCCAGGTATGCAGCCCGTTGATTTTTAAAGTGGTTCTTAATCAGTTCGATACAAAATTCACGCTGCAATTTACGGCTAATCGCATCAAATAATTTTTTTTGTTCTTCTGTGAATGTGCTTTTTACTTCTGACATTTCCGGAAAACCCTATAAAACTCCTATTGTTTCCCGGAGTTTATCGAGTGAATACCGTGTAAAGCGGCCAGAAAGTTTGAGGTTTACCCATGTTTTCAGGGGAACAAACTAGAAAGGCAGAGTTTTAGGGAAAATGATTTTTTACTTTTGGTAGGATTCCAACGAGAAATTTTTATCTCGTTGTATAACTAGGTTAAGGAGAAAATTTTTGACCGATAAACATCGATATTTAGCTCTCACTATTTTTCTGCTCTACACCATTTCTGTATCTGTTTTTTCTGGGTATCAGTATGTTGGTGACCTTGTAGAAAAAGTCTTGAATGGTTCTCAGATGCTATCCACGTTTTTTGTGTTACCAGCACTTCTGGCCATGTTCAGAAAAGTGAGCTTGTTTAATGCAAAGGAACTGATGTTCTTATCATGGACTTATCTTACTTTGGGGGCCCTCTCATACATCTACCCGGCGATCATTTATTGGGAGCAAGGGCCGTTGGAGTTTTTTGATCTGATTTTTTGGGATGCGATTGTAACGGGAGTCGTTTTCGTACTGATTAGGAAAGCTGCTCACGTAGGTTAAACGGCCGTCCTTTTCAGGTACGGCCGTTTGTAGTGCAGCAAAGCAAAGGTGGTCATATGTATGACTCGCATTCAGTGTCTTAGCTTCTACTCTTTGCAGCCAGCTTAGAGACGAAATTCTGCGACCCGCTTCTAGAGCATTAGTACTTTTGTCATCCACCAGCTGCTATGCAGTGTCATGCGCCCTAAAGTTCAATTTCCCCAAATATCAAGACCCCAAAATGTGACACTTAGCCCACCATTGTTTTTTATGGCAAAATAACTGTTGAATCGCTCTTTTTAACTATCTCGCCTCGAAATGACTTAGAGGTAAAATAGCGCCATTGCAGTTTGTAATACGTAGAGTGTAGCAATGACCAAAGATAGAGCAGCTAAACATGATGAAATGGGTTATCCATTTCCCCCACCACATTCTGTTTTCTGGGAAAACGACGAAGGATATGAGGGAATGTCTTACGATGAGGCAGTTTCTCAATTTCATGCTCAGTCACCAGAAAAGCAGGCCATGAATGTCAACCCTCTTAGGTCACCATTACAAAAGCAACAGGAAGCAAAGCGTCAAGAACAACGAGCACGCATAGAGCAACTAAGACAAGAGCGTGAAACTCAATACTCTAAGCTCTCAAACAGTTCATCGAGTTCCACCAGTGCAGGTCAAAGCGCCTACGATTTCACAGAGCAGGAATGGAATAAAAACCTCAAAGAAGATTTGAAAAAATATTTGGAGGAACGACACGTTCAAACTTGCATACTGACAGTCGATGATGCAGCACGATGTGCATTAAACCTTTGGAAGCAAAAAAATGAAGAAGGTGAAACTGTCGGAACTGAGACATTGAAGCTCTTAGAGGATATACACTCTAAAGTTGATATTGGTGTTGGGCTAGTAGCCGCGGCCAAGGTTTCAAAAGCGTTAGGTAGCTTGGGAGTCACTGTAAAGCAATATGTTGACACTAAAGGCAAAGAGCGAATCATTATTTCTAGTCTTTGGAATGACGGGAAAATGCATTACGCCGTGGTAAATGGACTCAACATTAAGAAAAATCACCCATACTTAATCTCGAACCCAACAATCAAACAGCTCGGTACGCTTGCACAAGATACCGTCAAGGGNTAATGACGATTATCACTTAGTGGATTGGTTTGGAAACGTAGGCAGTGACCTATTTAAGGCTATGGCCGTTCTAGTTTCAAGTACCTACCTACTAAGCCTCACTGTTGCGCTTGGTATTACGATGCCCATTTTAGCAGGTGTTCTTTTATGGGTAGGTGTAGATTGGGTAATTGGTGAACTTTGGGAGTCCTTTAAAGTAGAGGATCAAATTGTAAACGGATTGAAGAGTGCAACCAATGGTTAACAAACTGTCTTATTTATGTGGCGCATTATTATGTATATTTGGACTGCCTTTTGGATTGTACCTAAGTTTTGAGGATATCTACAATGTGTACTCACTTAACAGCAGTATCATCGAAGTGAGCTACTTTTTTGCCATATCTCCTATTATTATTTGGCTTATATCCATCGTTATCATAGGGAATTTTTCTTTGCTTTCTAAAGGGAAAATAAGTCTTTCTGACCTAGGAAAAAAAACGTTGGGTGTGTATATGCCATTGGGAGCTTTAATAAGCTCCGTACTCATGGGGTACTACTTAAAACCAGCGATGGTTAATTATTTAATTGACCACGGATATCAGTTGAAAGAGACAATTAGAGCTTCTGCTCCTTGGCGACCGGATACTGATATCTACGTGCTTGAAAAGAAAAATACAGGCTTTTGACAAATTGCCACAGCTTACTAAAACAACTAAGCAACTTGAAAGGTTAGCTCAATGACCAGTTTTATTCGCATACTCCGGTTTTTTCTCTCTGTAGCCATCATCGTTATCTCCACTATTTTTCTTGTTAAGAACTTTAGTACGTTGTTTGACGAAGATGCGAACTATGTAGTGATACGCGGATTCATCTCACTGTGGGCTATGTTTGGTATGTTTTTTATTGGCATCTCTGCGTTGTCCATGTCGATAGTGACGAAAGGCAGTTGGCGTCAATCTCATTTCAACCGTCTTTATGTAAGTTCGATACTAATTAATGCAGCTGTATTATCACCAGCATTAGCTGGTGTTCTGAAGTATCAATTGGAAAGCAAAGCACATGGTTATGTACAGTGTGAAGACCTTTCCCGCTCATCACGCCGCTACTCTAGTGAAACTTACGCAACAACAGCGGAGGAATGCCAAGAATTGGCCAAGGTCAAGCAAAAAGACCACAAGTAAAAGTACACGAAGCCATGGTTAATTAATGTTTGACAAAATACTGTTTGTTCTTGGATCTGCAGTCATAATGACGATCATTCCTTTTGGAATGTATGAAATGGCTGAAAGTCTATACGCGAGTGTCTTTTTGGCAAAAAAAGAAGTCGAAGTTAGCTATATTTTCGGCGTGCTTCCCTTGCTCACCTCAATATGGCTACTTGCACTATTGGGATTAATTAGCCTTCCAATTAGGAAGAAAATCAACTTATCTAGTAAAACTAAAAAAATCATAGGCACCTACATCCCTATCTACACGGCTCTATTCGGAGTCATGATAGCCATAATTGGCAAACCATTGATCGTCGAAAACTTAGTAAGCCACGGATATGTACTTGAACGTACTGTCGATATAAAAACAACATTCCAGTGGGTGCTTGATAAAGAAGTTTATGTATATAGGGGCAAGTATGCAGCAACTTCAAAAGCATAATGATTTTTCACATCATTCAAACAGGAGTACGCCAAGTGGATAAAAAACTGTTTCATCTATATGGCGCATTAGTGTGCCTATTTACAATTCCACTTGGCTTTTACCTATGTATTGAGGATATATACGATGTGTATTACCTCAACGGCGAAACAATAAAGGTCAGCTACTATTTTGCTGTAGCTCCATTGTTACTTTACATTTCGTTGATCTTTGTTTTTTTGGGGGGGATATTCGCTAGTCGTCAAGAAAGTCAACCTCTCAGCAAAGCAAAAAAAATACATTTCTTTCCATTATCCGGTTATATCTGCTGCCATATCTGTAATGTTGGGGATTACGTTCAAGCCATTAATAGCCGATAATTTAATCGACCACGGCTATCAG
>NZ_WXWO01000035.1:0-26650 GCF_009904845.1 Vibrio sp. V38_P2S17PM301
GTTTTTGTTATCGCTTATTTAAATGGTTTATTTAAAAATAAAACAGGAAGAAATAATTAATAATTTTTCGTTGTTTATTTATTTTATTGTAATTATTAAATAATAAAGGCAGGTGCTGCCTGCCTTTATGGGGGAGATATTTGAAGGCGGTATTTATTCACATGGTGGTGCCATATGAATAATAGCGAGACCACCCAGTGATGTTTCTCGGTATTTTTTATTCATATCTTTACCGGTTTGATACATAGTCTCAATGACCTTATCTAAAGAAATAAGGCATTTACTGGTTCGTTTGAGTGCCATTCGGGATGCATTGATGGCTTTGACGGCACCCATGGCGTTTCGTTCTATACACGGTACCTGCACCAATCCGCCGATTGGGTCACAGGTCATACCCAGTGAGTGCTCCATGGCGATTTCTGCAGCGATGCACATCTGCTCGTTACTGCCGCCACGCAGTGCTGTCAGGCCCGCGGCCGCCATGGAGGAAGACACGCCAACTTCGCCCTGACAACCGACTTCAGCTCCGGAAATCGATGCATTAGTTTTGTACAGGATCCCGATGGCTCCAGCGACGGCCAAAAAATCTTTCAATTGTTTGGTATCAAGTGTTTTGATAAAGCGGTGGTAGTACATTAAAACCGCAGGTATTACGCCCGCGGCTCCATTTGTCGGTGACGTGACCACTTGACCGCCCGCTGCATTTTCTTCGCTGACGGCAAAGGCAAACAGGTTAATCCAGTCCATGATTTCCATTGGGTCATTTTCGATAGCGGCGTTCGCTTCAAGCTTTTTGAGCAGGTTGGGGGCCCGGCGTGTTACGTTCAGTCCTCCTTCCAGAATACCTTCGGTTTCAAAGCCACGTTCCATACAGCGGCTCATGACCCGCCAAATCTGCTCCGCCTTCTGGTCAATGGTATCCATGTCTTGAAACGCCAATTCGTTGCGCAGCACCATGCCGCCCAGGCTCAGCCCGTTTTGTTCAGCCAGCTCCAGCATTTCTTCGGCGCTACTGAACGGGTACTCCACGCTGACGCTCTCTTCTTTACTGCCGTGTTCAAGTTCATCGGCGGTGGCGATGAAACCGCCGCCAATCGAGTAATAGGTTTCGAAACCAACCTGATTACCGTGCTGGTCAAATGCTGTAATCGTCATACCGTTTTCATGCAACGGCAGGTTGTCACGATGGAACAGAATGTCACTGTCGTAGTTGAAGGTGATGATTTTGTCGCCGGACAACGCGAGTTTGCCGTCATCAATGGCGGTGCGCATCGCTTCATTGGCACTGGTAATTTTAATGGTGTCCGGACGGTTACCCAGCAGACCGAGAATGACGGCACGATCCGTATGGTGACCTTTACCAGTCAGAGATAATGAACCGTAAAGATCGACCTGAATACGCTCAACGAGCCGGAGTTGAGGCTCTATAAGGCGGGTAAACTGATAACCTGCGATCATAGGCCCATTGGTGTGAGAACTGGAAGGGCCGACGCCAATTTTGAAAATATCGAATATTGACAGCATATAATTTTTACCTACTACGACAGTGCTAAGGGCAACCACAGCGATACAACAGTACTGAGCATCAGGTGGGTTGTGCGAATAAGTGCTTCTGGTTATTTATAAATTTTAGTTGTTGGTCAGGCTTTTTGCTCTCTGGTGGTCTGACAGACTTCTCATGGTGTGTCATTGACCTTCGCCTGCTTTCCTACAGAGAACATTTAGTCAACTGGCCGTTTATTGAGCAAGGCTAAACCACGTTAGCACAACGACAGAGGTGCAAATACCGACGAAGTTTGAGGTTACTTAAAAAATGCTTGAGCGATCATTGTTTCTGCGGGGGAGGGATGGCTCAGACGAGCTGAGCCATAATGATAAGCCGGTGGCTTCAGGCACGAGTGCGTTTTTTCATCCACCAGCCAATCGTCACGCTGATAATGCCGATGGCGAGCGTGAACAAAGGGGCCAACATCAGTAGCATCGTTACGGGTTTGGACAACGATTCTGGCAGGAACTTAAGGCTATATCCCAGCAAGACCAGAATGGCAATCCATAATGCTGAACTGATGGCGGCGAGATGGATAATACGGTAACCGTTTTGTTCCCGTAGACCCATGACCAGAGGCACTAAGGAACGCACAACCGGCAGAAAGCGTGCCAGAAAGAGTGCCACCAAGCCGTACTTACCCAGCAATCGGTCGGTAGTGGTGAGATGTTGCTCGGGAACGTGTGTGAGCCATTGTCTTACACGCGGCCAGTATTGCAGTTGACGCCCCTGATAATACGCCAGCAAACTGCCCAGCCAGGCGGCGACCGTCAGCACCGCAATGATGGTGTACAAGTCGATGACGCCGAGTGCGGCAAGGCTGCCACTGAGTATAATGACACTGTCGCAAGGCAGAGGAGCCGCGGGTAGAAAAGCGCTCTCTAACCAGATGATTACCCCGATACACACGTATAAAGAAAGCATGCTGGTTTGCGTCAGCGCGTCGATGTTTTGATGCCACAAGGCATCCACAATATTGATTACAGAATGAAACATAGGCTTACCTGAAATTGAAATGGGAACAAATAGCGAGGTAAAGCGGTTATCAGGCCTGTAAGTAGCGGTATTGCAGGTGCAGGAATCGATAGCGTTTATGCCAGTGTCGGTCTCGGCATACGACCTGACGCAACACGACAGAGATCAGAGTCGCGAGCAGTAAAATCACGCAAGCCAGATTGGTCAGATCGCTGAGTAAATCACTGTCGGCTGAGAGCGTATTCTCATCCGGCGCTTTGCCATAGTGGCGTGAATTGGCAGCAGGAAGAATCGCTTGTTGGAGATGAAACGCTTCGTTTAACCAGTGAGAGGAATGGTGTTGTTCGGTCAGTGACTCTGGGGTGAACCTTGCTTCGCCACGCTCATTTTTTAGGTGTGGCAAGGCAGATGTCATCAGCGACATCAACATCACCACCAATAAAAACGGGCCTGCGCGAAACAGTTTACAACGCATCATACTTAACAACTCACTCCGGTCTGGCCCGAGTATGTGGCGGGAATCGAGAAAAAGCAACGCAAAACTCGGTTGGGTTGCCATGCTCTGCAATAATGGGACAAATCGGCCTTTACATTGGAATGGGTATGATAGACCGCTTAGTGATCGTGTTGGGTAAACGCTTGGTCGGCAATCAGTTAACGCCTGAAGGCGAAGCGAGAATCTGCGCCGCGTTTGAAGCGCTGAGTCATTGCGATGTGAATCGTACGGTGTTGGCAATATGCGGCGGCTACAGCGATAGTCAAACACAATCTGAATCGGCGGCGATGAAAACGCGGTTTGAGTCTTTGTGCCTGGAAACAGGATGGGATTTCCCGCCCGCTCAGGTTGTGATCGAGCAGCGCTCAACCAATACGATTGAGAACATGACCTGCATGGCACAAACGCTGCTTTCATCTGGCGTGGTCAATGCCAGTCAAACGATAGCGGTTACCTTGGTGTCTACTGATTACCATCTGAAACGGATTTTGATGGTCGAAAAGCAGATGCCCGAGCAGGGGTTACTGCGTCTTTTGATTGAGCGTTGCGCGCAGCATGGTTTGCATTTGGACATTAGCCCAGTCAGGCCCAACACGTGGCTGCGCCTTATCCGTATGCAGGCGAGCGCGGGCAGCTATTTGCGCTGGTTGATCAGTTAACACTTTATCGTGTGTTTCTGTAAGGTTATCAGAATCGCTGCTTTCGTGACAATGTCACAAATCGGCATCAGGCCGTATTTTATCAGACGCGTGATACGTTGAAGAGTGTCAGTGATCGCTTGAATGATGCGAAAGCACCAGCACTGGTGAGTGTGGCTGGGCTGTTAGGCGCTGGTGGGGAACTCGCTGAGGTCAAATCGAAAAAGGACACCCTGATGGTGTCCTTTTCTCATTCTTGCCAGGTGATCGATTACTGAGCGTCTTGCATCGATGTATTGTCGGCTTTTTTCTGATGTTCGCGGTAGTATTCCCACTGTTCAGTGCGGTCATTTTCAGAGAAAACACAGTAGGTGACGCGTTGGTCGTTCTCGGTGACGGTTTCCAGTTTGCCATCTTGTTGAACACAGTACACCGAAGCCGGGTTAGCGATAGAGGTATACTCTTTTACGTCGTATTTATCAGGTTCATTCGAACAACCTGCCAGCAGTGCAGCGGCTGCCCCTAGCCCCACCAATAGATAGGATTTCTTCATTTTGTACTCCAAGGTAACTGAAAGATTGGCCTTGCCAGTATAGACAACCTTATGAAAAACATTGTCTTAAGTGTGTCAAAAACGCCGAAGAGGTCTAAGAATTCGCCGACATATACCAGTGGCACGGCGCCAAAATTCCTTCAGTCGCAATTTCACGACAGCTGTTATGGTGAAAAAAGTCGCTAACTCCCAGTCTGTACTAAAGTTTTATGAACAGAGACGGAGTGCCGCAATGATCAGGGTCGACTATAAGAAACGTTTTTCTTTTCCGTTGCACATACACATATCGACGCTGTTTGTGGTGTTGATCCTCTGTATGAGCCTGACGCAAATCTGGCTCACTAACCGCAGTATGGAAAGCGTGCTGCTTGAGGCAAATAAAAAAATCTTTTCTCGGATTGCCAGCGAAACACACGGCACACTGAAAGCTCAGTATGATCCTGCCTTGTCCGCCATCAGTGCGTTCCGACAAGGTAACTTAGCCAGTGCCAGCTCTTTTAACCAGCGGATTGAATACGTGTATGAAATTGGCAGCTTGTTACTGGAGTACCCTCACATCACCTCTTACACCGTCAGTTATCCAAATGGTGACTTTTTTGTGGTGAGCCACCTGAGCACACCGCAATACAAAGAGGACATGAAGGCACCAGCACATGCCCGTTTCGTTGCCGCCAGCTCCAGCGTGTATTCCAACCGCTTTGTTATGGCGTTTTATGACACGGATTTTCATGAACTGTACCGGACGACTGAACCCTCCGACAACTTTGATCCCCGTACGCGGGACTGGTTCAAGCAATCTGTAGTTGAGGAAGCGCGCATCTCAGATCCGTATTTCTTCTATCGACTGCAAAAGGTGGGGCTAACCATCCACCGTAAAGCCGCAAATGGTACCGTGTTTGCAGCCGATGTACTGTTGCAGAATCTCTCCGACTCGCTGCGAGAAACCTTAGTAGAAAAGTCTTCTGTCAGGGTGCTGTTTGATGATCACCAACAGGTTTATGCCTTTAGCGACCCGAGCTATTTTGACGTTCAGAACCGTAGTCTCAACAATCGCCGCATTTATCTCAGTGATCTCAACTCCCCGATGATCACCAGCGCGGTACAACAGCAATCTAAAACCAACGCTCTGGGTGAGTTTGAATACAATGGGGAGCAGTGGTTCGGCGCGCTGGCGGATGTGGAGTTTTACCCAGGTAAAACATTACATTTGCTGATGGCGGCAAAATCGGATGAGCTGCTGCACCAGGCACAAGTGATTCGACGCAATACCGTGTATTTGTCGGTTGCTCTGATTTTAATTGTGATTCCGTTGGCGTATTTGATTTCGCAGATGATAGCAAAGCCGATTCGCCAGGAAACGAATCGGGCACGCGCGATCGAACGGCTCGATTTTTCGACAGAAAATGGCATTTACTCGCGCGTCAGAGAGATTTATCAGTTGCGTTCATCCTTACAAAGTATGCAGGCGACACTGCAACGCTTTGTGATGCTGACCAGCCGGATTGCGCATGAAGCGGACACTGACAAACTGCTGCATATGGTGTGTGACGAAGTGAGTGATGCGATCGAAGCCAAAGGCGTCTTTCTGTATCTGCTGGATTCCGAACATCATCTGCTGAAGCCCCGGCATGTTTGGTGGGAGGAGGCAGATCCTCTGGAGCTGAGTGCATTCGAAAAGAAAAACATGCCTACTCAACGCGCCAGTCATTTTGTTCGCGATGTTTTTATTGCCAAACAACGCACGGTACTGGGCGGTAACAAGGTGCGAGGTATGCCGTCGTCGGTGCTTAAATCCGGTGAGCAGGGCGATTACGTCTTCTATCCTTTGCTGGACCGACAGCGTCAGGTCATCGGCACTTTTGGGGTATTGTACAAAGGAGAGCAGCGACAGCAGTATTTGGAGCGCTATACCCACTATATCGAAATGTTGATCAGTTATTTATCGGTGACACTTGATACGCGCAAGTTACTCAAAGATCAAAAGGCGTTACTGGATTCAACCATCAAGTTGATGGCGAGTGCGATGGACACCAAATCCCCATATACTGGCAACCACTGTCAACGTGTCCCGGTGCTAACTGAATGGTTGAGTAAGGCGGCGCATGATTCCGATCGTGAGCCATTCAAAGCATTTTCGATGAGCCCCAACCAATTCGAAGAGTTACACATCGCGGCGTGGTTACACGACTGTGGCAAGATCACCACGCCAGAGCATGTGGTCGACAAAGCCACCAAACTGGAGACCATCTACAACCGGATTCATGAAATACGTACCCGGTTTGAGGTGCTTAAGCGCGATGTGGAACTGGAAGTATGCAGACGATTTCTACCGCCGGTACTGCCTGATGAAGCGATGCAAGAAATGGAGCAAAGAATGGGTGAACTGGACGAGGAGTTTGCCTTTATCGCGGACCTCAATCAGGGCGAGCAGTTTGTAATGGACGAAGATGTTGAGCGGCTTAAACGCATCGCACAACGAAAATGGTTGCGGACCATGGATAAGTCACTCGGATTGTTATGGGAAGAGAGCGACAGACTGGCCCAATCCACAGTGAAAACCCCAGACTTTGAACACTTGCTGGAAGACAAACCAGAACACCTGATTGCGTGGAAAGGCGATCGGACTCGTGACGCACGTTTTAACCTCCAGCCAACGCAATATCAGGCGAATCAGGGTGAGTTGTATAATTTGTCGGTCAAGCGCGGGACGTTGAATGAAGAAGAGCGCTTTATCATTAATGATCACATTGTACAGACCATTGTGATGTTGGAGTCATTGCCGTTTCCGAGTCACATGCGCCGAATCCCGCAAATCGCGGGTGGGCATCATGAGAAGATGAACGGGCAGGGGTATCCACTGGGGCTAAAAGCGAGCGAGATGCCACTGACTGCACGGGCTATGGCGATAGCCGATATTTTTGAGGCGCTGACCAGTACAGATAGGCCTTATAAAAAAGCCAAGACCTTATCGGAATCGCTGCAAATCATGACGCGCATGGTGGCCGATGAGCACATCGACCCGGATTTATTTCGTTTGTTTATTGAGTCAGGGGTATACATGCAATACGCGCGGGCATTTTTAAAGCCCGAGCAGATTGATGACGTTGATGAAGCTCAGTACTTATCGTACTGAGCGGGGCCGTTGGACTAGACTGGCATAACGCGATTTCGGCCGAGGTGTTTGGCCTCGTACAACTGCTGATCTGCCCGGTCGACCAGAGACAAAGCGCTTTCACCCGCTTCCAGCTCAGCGACACCAAACGACGCGGTGATATTGCCGACCGGATCGCCAGTACGTTTATTCTTGATTGACAGCTTTTCAATGGCCCGGCGCAGTGTTTCGGCGAACTGGCGTGTGATTCGCAGTGATTTGTTCGGCACAATCACGGCAAACTCTTCACCGCCATAACGATAGGCGGTAATGCCTTCACGGCAGGAGAGTTGCAAGCGACGAGCGAGACTCTTAATGATGGTATCGCCAAATAAGTGGCCATAGGTATCGTTAAAGCCTTTGAAATGGTCGATATCGAGCAGGATCAGACTCAGATTCTGGTTGGCCGCGCACAGCGTTTCCAGATCTTCATCAAACGCACGGCGGTTGTAAAGGCTGGACAGGCTATCGAATAGCGCGTCCTGCTGTACCTCAGCCAATTGCTCTTTGAGGCGACGGATCTCGCCACTGGCCGTGTTGAGCTGGCTGTTAAGAAAACGAGTGGAATGACGAATTTCACGTGATTCGGTCACCAAATCACGTACTAATCCCATCACGTCTTCAATGGACATGTTTCCGTTATGCGCTGCTTCGAGCTGATCAATTTTCTTATCAATCATCGTGGAAAATGCAGACGTATCATCCAGCGTGTCTGACATGGTGCTGGAGACTTCGTGCACCAGCACTTCGATATTCGAACGCAGATCCGAAATACTGGTCTCGGCTTTGGTTGCTACATAGTTGTTGTACAGCATTTTGTTGGTTGCTGGCGGGCAAATACCCAGCTTGTCCAATACGTTATCCATTTCCACTGTCAACTGTGGAATCGCATTGTCAACATAGGTATACCAAAGCGCATAATTTGCAGGAGTCGCTGCGACATGATTTTTCATCATCAGCGGCACTGCTTTCCGTAGGTTAGCAGTGGATTTTTTAAACTCGTCGTTGGCCATCTGTCGTTATTGTCAGGCAATCCTTTATTAGAACGCGTAGGTTACCCTAAAAATTGGCTATTTTCTTTAGTATTAGTAGGGTTTTTGAGAGGAATTAGACATTTATTTGATGTCTGATATTCCGGTGACTTTCGATCTCTGACGTTATCATTAATTTGTTGCAGTTAAACATGATCAAAACCAAAAAAAATGCGTAATCATTAGAAAAAGTTACTCATATTTATCATGGCAAAAACAGGCATTTATTGAATCGCAATTGATTGATTACGATGTGGCCTCAAACTGGGGAAATTGGCAATATCTAGCAGGAGTGGGCGCCGACCCAAGAGGGCATCGTCATTTTGATTTGGAGAAGTAGACTCAGATGTATGACCCGAAACAGCGATTTATTCAACGTTGGAAGGGGCGGGAGACTGTCACCGGTATTGACGGGCGAGATGTGGCTGACTGGCCGCGGGAATACCCGGGGAATTCGCAATGAAATTTCGGCGTGTGCGATTCATTCTCGGCGACCAACTCAATCACCAACATTCCTGGTTCGAGCAGGTTGACCCGCAGACATTATACGTCATCGCGGAACTGCACCAGGAGCAGAATTATGTCCTGCATCATGTTCAGAAGCAGTGTGCGTTCTTGGCGGCCATGCGTCAGTTTGCCAATGCGCTGACAGAGGCCGGTCATGAGGTGCACTACCTCGATTTGGACCAGACTGCACGCTACCGGGCTCTGACAGAGCTGTTGGCTGACGTCTGTCAGCTGGCTGGGGCCGAACTGTTACAATATCAGCGGCCGGATGAGTACAGGTTGTTGACTCAGTTGGCCGATTTTTCGCCGCCCAAAGTGGTTGTCGACTGTGTGGACAGCGAGCACTTCCTGTTGAATTTTGATGAGATTGACCAGCAGTTTCCGTGTGGAAAGCACGTACTGATGGAGCATTTCTATCGCCGCATGAGAACCCGATTTGATCTGTTGATGGATGAGCAAGGCAAACCGCTGGGTGGGAAGTGGAATTTTGATGCAGAGAATCGTAATAAACTTAAGATCAGCGACCTTGAGTCATTGCCTCAACCTTTGCAGTTTGCCAATGACGTCAGTGAAATCTTGGAGCGACTACAGCGTCATCAGGTCGCCAACTTTGGCCGGGCCGAGGTGGCTTTGTTGTGGCCGGTTAGCCGGGCTCAGGCGCTTACACAGTTGGCGCATTTTTGCCAGGTCTGCCTGCCAAACTTCGGGCGATTTCAGGATGCGATGACGTGCCAGCATCCGAGCCAGTGGAGTTTGTACCACAGTCGCCTGTCATTCGCACTGAATTGCAAGCTGCTCTCGCCGCTCGAAGTGGTTGAGGCAGCGATTGATACCTTCCATCATGCCAAAGGCGCTATCAGCCTGGCTCAGGTTGAAGGCTTCGTTCGACAGATCGTGGGCTGGCGGGAATACGTACGCGGTATTTACTGGGCAAATATGCCGAGTTATGCGAAGCGCAATCTTCTTAATGCCGGCCGACCGTTGCCAGAGTACTTCTGGAACGCACAAACACACATGAACTGCGTCCATCATGCGGTGTCGCAGTCGCTTAACTATGCGTATGCCCATCATATACAGCGCCTGATGGTGATCGGGAACTTTTCCATGCTCGCCGAGCTCAATCCGGATCAGGTGGATGCCTGGTATTTGGGCATCTATGTCGATGCTCTGGAGTGGGTAGAAATGCCTAACACTCGCGGGATGGCGTTGTTTGCCGATGGCGGCATCATTGCGACAAAACCGTATGCGGCCAGCGGCTCTTACATTAATCGGATGAGCGACTATTGCTCATCGTGTCGCTATCGAGTGAAAGAGCGCAGTGGTGATCTCGCTTGCCCGCTAAACAGTCTGTATTGGCGATTTATGGTCAAGCATCGCGACCAACTGGCAAATAACCCGAGGATCGGCATGATCTACCGCAATTGGGACAAACTTACGGCGGAGGCTCAGGATGCTATTCTTGCTACTGCAGAGAAGAATCTACAACGACTTGAGAGTTTGTAAGGTGTAAGGGGAACAGTGCTACATGGAGATTCTGATTGTTGGCGGAAATGGCGGGATTGGCCGAGCGCTGGTTAAGGAGGCATTATCACGATTTCCTGGTGCGAATGTGCATGCCACTTATCGCCGTGAATGCCCGGAAATGGTGGCCGCTAATCTTATCTGGCATCGGATGGACGTGGAAAATGAATCTTCGATCGAGCAGGTGGCTTTATCCATGACCCGTTTGGATTGGATCATCAATACCGTCGGGCTGCTGCATTGTGATGGTCAGATGCCGGAGAAGAACAGTCAGTCCGTTGAAGCGGGTTTCTTTATGCATAATATGATGGTCAATGCGCTGCCGACCTTGCTACTGGCTAAACATTTTCGTCCTCTGCTCAAAGGCAGCCGTCAGCCACTGCTCGCAGCGTTGTCCGCCAGAGTAGGCAGTATTTCAGACAATCGGTTAGGTGGTTGGTACAGTTATCGAGCTTCGAAAGCGGCCTTGAATATGATCATTAAAACACTGGCTTTGGAATGGTCAAGAACCCTGCCTGCCAGTGTGGTGGTGACGTTGCATCCTGGAACCACAGATACGCCGTTGTCGGCGCCATTTCAAAGTAAGGTTAAGGTTGCACCTGATAAGTTGTTTACACCCGAACGGGTGGCTCGCGATTTGTTGACTGTGCTCAGCTCTTTGAAGGCGACAGATAGCGGGCGATTTCTGGCGTACGATGGGAGCGAGTTACCCTGGTAAATGAGTAAGGCCGCATGAGCGGCCTTGAATTTAGTGCTTGTCGGCAGATTTCTGGCGAGTACGACGACAACGTTCAGAGCAGTACTTGACGTCTTGCCAGCAGTGTTGCCACTTCCGGCGCCAGTAAAACGGTCGTTGGCATACCGGACAAATCTTACTGTCCAGATGACATTTTACGTGTGCCATATGGTTGTTCTGACTCAAGATTACGGATGAATACTTGGTCAGTCATACGTGTCTCGGCCGCCTGACAGATCACGCCGCGTGTTCGCTTTGGTAATTCCCAAGTAGCGCGTTGTAGAAGTCGCTGTCGTCCAGTACCCCCACCAGTTGCTGATTTTCAACCAGTAGGATTGGGTGGCCGCTGCGATGCTTGAGTTCAATCGCGTCTCGCATATCAATGTCTGGTGTTGCGGCCAGCAGCATGTCTGAATTGATGTCCTCCAGGCTCATGCTGTCGTCCCAGTGCACCAGCGTCAGATCGCTATCGCTGTGGACATTAAATGCCGAGTTATCCGACTCCACCCAAGTTTCACTGCTCTGACAAACCTTCCAGCGGTTGCCCTGCTGTTCCAGTGCTGTGACTGGTTGCATCAGAGAACGGCCTTTTAGCACGTTGAGCGGGTTGGTGTGGGCAACGAAGTCTTTTACATACTCAGTTTTGGGAGTCAGAACGATCTCTTCCGGTTTGCCATGTTGAATCAGACGGCCGGACTCCATAATTGCGATGTTGTTGCCGATTTTCAGCGCTTCATCCAGGTCGTGGCTGACGAACAGAATGGTTTTGTTCAGCTTGCTTTGCAGCGCCAACAGCTCATCTTGGAGCTGCGCTCGGATAAGTGGATCCAACGCGGAAAACGGCTCATCCATCAGTAAGATATCGGTATCCATCGCAAAGGCACGTGCCAGACCGACACGTTGCTGCATACCACCGGACAATTCGTGAGGGAACTTGTCTTCCCATTCCGCCAGGCCGACCATTTCCAACTGTGTGCGAGCGCGCTTACGGCGCTCGGCTTTACTGACGCCCTGCATTTCCAGGCCAAATGCAACGTTGTCGAGTACGCTCAGCCATGGCATCAAAGCAAATTTCTGAAAAACCATCGAGACACGGTGGGTGCGCAGTTGACGCAGAGTTGCTTCGTCACACTGTGCTAAGTCAACCTGATTGTCTCCGTCTTTCACTTTAAGCGCACCACGGCTGATGGCATTGAGCCCGTTTACTGCTCTCAGCAGGCTGGATTTACCTGAGCCGGACAAGCCCATTAACACGCAAATTTCGCCTTCTTTGACGGACATGCTGACGTTGTCGACACCGACGACCTGACCGGTCTGATCGATGATTTCCTGGCGGCTTAAACCTGAGTCCAGCAGCGTCAGTGCTTTTTGCGGAGCGTCGCCAAACACGACGTCCAGTTGTTCAATTGTAATCGCGTCCATGGGTTAGGCCTCTTTGTTATTCTGATTCGGAGTTTTACACAGGCGGTCGAGAATGATGGCAACCAACACAATCGCTAAGCCCGCTTCGAAACCCTGAGAAATGTTCACGGTGTTCAGGGCTCGGATTACGGGTTTGCCCAGCCCGTCAGCCCCTACCAGAGCAGCGATTACTACCATAGATAGCGACAACATAATGCATTGAGTAATACCGGCCATAATGCTTGGGAGCGCCGCAGGCAATTCCACTTTAAACAGCAATTTCATTCGGCTGGCTCCGAAGGCTTTGCCCGCTTCCACCAGTTCTTCCGGTACACGTGTCATTCCCAGATAGGTGAGTCGGATAGGGGCGGCGATGGCGAATATGATCGTTGAAATCAAGCCCGGTACGATGCCTAAGCCGAACAAAACCAGTGTTGGGATCAGATAGACAAAGGTCGGTACGGTCTGCATCAGGTCCAGAATTGGCCGCAACAGGGTGTATAACCAGGGTCGATGGGATGCCATGATCCCAAGAGGTACGCCAATTAATACGGAAATCGTTGTCGCTGCAAACACCAGGACAAAGGTTTCCAGCATTTCTTGCCAGTAGCCCAGATTGAGTATCAACAGTAGTGCGGCGACAACAAAAACGACCAGAGATACTTTGCGATGCAGATACCACGCCAGCGCTGCCGTGATAGCGATAGGCAGTGCAGGGGGCATCCATTTAAATACGTCGACCAGGAATAAAATCACAGTCTCTAAGAAATACGAAATCGCATCAAACAGGCCGGAAGCGTTCATGGTTAGCCAGTCAACACCGGTCTCCATCCATTGGCCTAGGGGAATTTTGTGGTCAGTTATTATATTCACGGTATTACCTTTTGGACGGTGGATTTGCATCCACCGTCTCCTGTATGTCTTATGCGTTGTCCAGATACGTTGTTACGGCTTGAGTCGCCTCTTTGCCGTCGAGCGTCTTCACGCCTTTAAGCCAGGTTTGTACCTGTTCTGGGTGTTTCTTCAGCCATGCACGTGCCGCTTGGGCTGGTTTTTGGTTCTGGTTGAGGATGGCTTCCATCAACTCGTTTTCCATCTCAAGGCTAAACTTGAGATTTTGCAGCAATCCGCCGACGTTTTGGCATTCGGAAGTGTAACCTTTACGCACGTTGGTGTAGACGCTGGCACCGCCATAGTTCGGACCGAAGTAGTCGTCACCACCGTCGAGGTATTCCATATCGATGTTGCTGTTCATTGGGTGCGGTGCCCAGCCCAGATAAACAATCCACTGATTGCGGCGTACTGCGCGTGCAACCTGCGAAACCATGCCCGCTTCGCTTGACTCTACCAGGCTGAATGAGTTCAGTTTGAAGGCATCAGAGTCAATCATGGATTGGATCAGGCGGTTGCCGTCGTTGCCAGGTTCGATGCCGTAGATGCGGCTTTTGAATTTGTCGGCATTTTTGGCGATGTCGGCGAAGCTTTTCACGCCAGCATCGTACACGTATTTTGGTACGGCCAGTGTGTACTTAGCGCCTTCAAGGTTGGCGCGCAGTGTTTCTACCGTGCCTGCGTCGCGATACTTGGCAATGTCGCCTTCCATGGTTGGCATCCAGTTGCCAAGGAAGACATCAATATCACCGTTGGCCATTGAAGAGTAGGTGACCGGAACCGACAGCAGGTCGATCTTGGTTTTGTAGCCCATGCCCTTCAGCAGTTCGGTGGTGACGGCGGTGGTCGCGGTAATGTCCGTCCAACCAACGTCAGCAAAACGCACGGTTTCACATTGGTTGGCGTAGGCACCAAAGGCCGTCATCGAACACAGTCCGAAGGTGAGCAGAGTTTTTTTCGTCGTAGACATGATTTTTCCTTGTAATGATTACTGACTTTAAAGTGCTAAAAATTAAGAGATGTCTTCCAGCTCTCTTACTGGCGGATGAAGTCTTTGCTTGTCCTGCCAGTCAGGTGCAATCCATACGGGCACGTTGGATGGCGCCAATTCGGGTTTACCTAAAATGAAATCGGCTGCGCGCTCGGCCACCATGATGGTAGGCGCATTCAGGTTGCCGTTTGGAATGGTCGGGAAGACAGAAGAATCGACCACTCTCAGGTTGTTGATCCCGCGGACCCGACAGTGCTCATCCAGCACAGCCATTGGATCGTTGTCGCTGCCCATTTTGCAGGTGCATGACGGGTGATATGCGCTTTCCACGTTCTCTTTCACCCACTGGTCGATCACTTGGTCTGATGTCACTTCAACGCTTGGCTGAATTTCCGTGCCCCGGTATGCATCCATCGCCGGTTGTGACAAGATTTCACGGGTCAAGCGTATGCAGTCCCGCCAGTCTTGCTTATCCTGCTCGGTGGAAATGTAGTTAAACAGGATCTCCGGTTTAACGTGCGGATCACTTGAGGTAATGGCTACGTGACCGCGGCTTTCCGGTTTGTTCGGACCGACGTGAACCTGGAAGCCGTGTCCATCGAATGCTGCCTGGCCGTCATAACGCATTGCGGCAGGCAGAAAGTGGTATTGAATGTTTGGCCATTTCAGACCTTTGCGTGAGCGGATAAAGGCACAAGACTCAAAGTGGTTAGTGGCACCCAGCCCTTTGCGAGTCAGAATCCACTCTGTACCGATCAACCCTTTACTGACCAAACCCAGCTTGCTATTAAGCGTGATCGGCTGCTTACACTCATACTGAAAATACACTTCTAAGTGATCCTGAAGGTTTTGACCCACGCCTGGCAGATCATGCTCAACAGGGACACCTGCATTCTCCAGTACAGTCTTCGGGCCGATGCCTGACAACTGAAGCAGTTGCGGTGAACCGACCGAACCGGCACTGGAGATCACTTCACGTGCGGCGAAAGCTTTCATCACTTTGCCGGATTTTTCGAATTCAATGCCATACGCAGTGCGGTTCTCCATCAAGATTTTGCGTGCCACAATGCCTTTCATCAGCGTCAGGTTCGGGCGTTTCAACGCACGGCGCAGATAGGCATTTGATGTGGAGGCACGAACACCGTTTTTGACCGTCATGTGCATCGGCCCAAAACCTTCCTGCTGGTAGGCGTTGTAATCGTCGGTGTCCGGGTAGCCCGCTTGCTGACCCGCATCAATAAATGCCTGATACAGGGGATTTAACTGCATGTCATTGCCGTTGCAGGTGCCAAGTGGCCCAGCGCCACCTCGGTATTCGTTTTCTCCGCCAATCCAGGTTTCCGCGCGGCGGAAGTAGGGCAGACAAGCCTGATAGTTCCAGCCAGTGGCGCCATGGGTTTCCCATTCGTCGAAATCGCAGGCATGACCACGCACATACACCATGCCGTTGATGGATGAGCTGCCACCCAGCACTTTACCCCGTGGGCAGTGCAGGCGGCGTCCGTCCAACCCCGGCTCAGGTAGCGACTCGAACTGCCAGGCATACTTTTCCGTATTCATCGGATACGACAGTGCAGTAGGCATCTGGATAAAGATGCTGCGATCTGTGCCGCCGGCTTCCAGCAGCAGGACGCTATGCTCGCCGGATTCGCTGAGACGATCGGCCAACACACAGCCGGCCGAGCCCGCGCCGACGATAATATAATCGTAGCGTAGTTGCATAGTTGTTGTTCTCCGGAGGTTTAAGCGTAAGGGCTGGCGAAGTCGCCGAGCTCTATCAGCACGCTTTTCGTCTGGGTATAGTGGAGTAGGGTTTCCGGCCCGTTTTCTCGGCCGACGCCTGAGTGTTTGTAACCGCCGACCGGCATCTCTGCTGGAGAATCACCCCAGGTGTTGACCCAACAGATACCCGCCTGAAGCTGGTGGATAACACGGTGAGCGCGTGACAGGTTTTGAGTGAACACGCCTGCGGCAAGGCCATAATCGGTATCGTTCGCACGGCGAATTACTTCGTCTTCATCGCGGAACGTCAACACCGACATCACCGGACCAAAAATTTCGTTTTGCACGTGAGGCATGTCATCGTTGCAGTCCGTAAACACTGTTGGTGCGACAAAGTTACCGTTTTCCAGGCCGTGACCTGTGACGCGGTAACCACCGGTCAGCAGCGTCGCGCCGCTGGCTTTCGCGGCTTCAATAGCGCCGAGTACTTTTTCAAGATGCTCTGTCGAGATCAGCGCGCCAATTTGGGTTTGCATGTCCATAGGGTTACCGACAATCAGCTTCTCGGTACGGCTTTTCAGTTGCTCGATGAAACGGCCATACAGGCTTTCGTGAACAAAAACGCGCGTACCATTGGTGCACACTTCACCCTGAGTGTAGAAGTTAGCCACCATGGCCGCAGAAACAGCATGATCCAGGTTAGCATCGTCAAAGATGATCATTGGCGATTTTCCGCCCAGTTCCATCGTCACGGATTTGAGCGTTTTTGCGCTGTCAGACATGACGGTTTTACCCGTACCGGATTCACCCGTGAACGACACTTTTGCAATCAAAGGGTGGGCAGTCAGCATCTGACCGACACGGTAGTCGCCCTGAACTACGTTAAAAACGCCGTCCGGCATGCCGGCTTCAGTGAAGATCTCTGCAAGTTTCAATGCGGTCAGTGGGGTTTCTTCTGACGGTTTAAAAATCATGGCGTTACCGGCGGCCAGAGCAGGGGCGGATTTCCACATCGCGATTTGAATCGGGTAGTTCCACGCGCCGATACCGGCACAGATGCCAAGTGGTTCGCGGCGGGTGTAGAAGAACTGGTTTTCACTCAGCGGTTGTTGTTCGCCTTGCATAGCAGGTGCCAGACCAGCGAAGTATTCAATGACATCGGCACCCGTCACGATGTCCACTTCGGTGGCTTCCTGCAGAGGCTTACCTGTATCGAGTACTTCCAGCTTTGCCAGTTCGTCATTTCGTGCTCTAAGGATTTCGACAGCTTTGAGCAAAATGCGGCTGCGCTCTACTGGTGTCATGGCAGACCAAACTTGAAATCCACGCTGCGCTGATTCGATCGCTGCTTCCACGTCGGATGCCGACGCTTGACCGATTTCTGCGATGGCTTCGCCGTTGGCTGGGTTGTAGCTGATAAAGCATTCGCCTGAGGTCGCTTCAGTGTGCTGACCGTTGATGTATTGTGATTTCTTTTCCATATGCATGCTGACTTAATTTATTTTGATTTAATGATGGAGTTGTCATAACTCTCGTCTGGCGACCGGAGGCTCAATCAGTGAGCCTGGCCGGCGTAAAACGTGAGTTGTTTGTCCAGATAATCGTTGATGATGGTTCGGGCTTTATCTGCGTTAATACCGTCGGGGTTGAGCGCCCCGCGCAGCCAGATACCATCAATCAGTGATGCAATGCCGTGCGCAACCATCTCTGCGGTATCACCCGGCAACAACGCTTTTAATTCAATTCGTAAGTGAGAAAGCAGACGTTTCTCGTTCACTCGCTGCAGGCGCTTTAATTCTGGGTCATGCATCGAGTAGGACCAGAATGCAAGCCAGGTTTTCGCGACTTTATTTTCTGCCTGATAACCGACGAAGTTGCCGTCGATGATGGCATTGATACGTTGTAGATGCGCTTCTTTGGGCAGAACTCTTAACCGAGAGGTTACCGTTTCGGACAACTGACGCAGAATGGCGCGCATGGTCTCTTCCAGAAGGCCATGTTTGCCGCCGAAGTAATGATTGATAATACCAGTCGACACGCCGGCCTCCTTGCTGATCAGGGAGATGCTGGCATTGTGTAGACCGACACGTTCAATCACGGTCATGGTGGCATTCACCAGTTGTGGTTTTCGGATGTCTGGCATACCGACTTTTGGCATTGTCAGGTCCTTTTTATTTTTAATTGAACGATCGATTAAATATAAAATGCCTCAATTATCATTAGAGTTCAAATGATAATTTTGATCGATAACCATGCTTGTGTTGAGTGGATAGGATATTAAGTTGTTTTATAACAATGGCTTAGTGTGTGATTTGATGATTTGTTTAGAGGTGTAAAAATTTGATCTGTGTTGACATGATAAGCAGAATCTTTCGTGTTTTAACGAAATCAGGCTCCGTGATTGGAGCCTGTGAAAAGGGGGGGATCAGTGTTGGGTAGCTTGGTTATTTTCGCGCTTTGGGTGGCGAAGTGCCATGATGGCCTGAGGCAATAGAGACATGACAATCATGCCGATCATCAGGCTGTACTGGAACGGGCTGAACGATTCGTTCATCAATAGCAGGCCAGTGACGATGCCGGCAATCGGGTTCGCAATGCCGCCAAAGGTGAAATCCACCACTGACATACGCTGTAACAGCCAAACGTACATGCCGTAGCCGAGCGCGGTATTGAGACCAATAACCCACATCAGGCCGCCCAAATTACGCAGCGAGAAGTGTTCAACGACGTTCGCGTATTGCTGTGGTACCATGATTGCGTGCACACCAGATGCGATGCTCAGAATGATTCCTCCAAGGATCAGCTGCCAGGTGAGCACTGTCCACCAATGCATGCGATTGCCCAGAGATTTGGTGATGCTGCTGCCAATCACAATACACATAATGGCAGCAAACATTGCGCCTAAACCAATGGGGTTGAGCGAGATGGATCCGGGATCAAACAAGAACCACGCGAGAACGATCAGCACTGCACCGCAACTTGCTTGAATACCGTTCGGACGGCGTTTGCTGACCAACCAATGATACAGCATGGCAAAAACCGGGACGGACACCATTCCAACACCTGATATGGCCGAAGGCAGAGTCAGCGCCATAACAAATATCAAGCCGAAGAACGTGGCAATATTGATCAGGCCAAGCACAAACAGAATCTGCCAGTCTTGTTTTTTAGGCAGAGAGGGCCGAACCAGCAGCAACAGCAATCCAGCGGGTAACGCACGGAGTGCACCCAGCAACAGTGGCGGCCAATCGGGCAGAGTGAACTGCGTTACCGCATACGTCGTTCCCCAGAAAAACGCGGGGATCATTGCGAGTAGTATATTCATTTAAATATATCTTTATATCGAGATAATTTTGTGGTGAATGTAGCGCTAAAAGTTCTGTTTGTAAAGTATCTTTATGTTAAGATATTCACCGCTACAATAAATCACAGGCGGAGAATATTTGATGGACGCAATTGATCGTTTGGTGGATCAGTGGGCAAGAGAGAAACCAGAAATGGACACCGAACCGATGGCCATTATGGGGCGATTAATGCGCATCGCCAAGTACATGGAAGGTCAGGTTGCTGATCTGCATAAGCAGTATGATTTGAAACTTGGTGAGTTTGATGTGCTGGCCACTCTGCGCCGTAGTGGGGCACCTTATCGGCTTACTCCCTCAGAATTGATTGATTCGATGATGCTGACTTCAGGTGCAATGACAAATCGTCTTGATAAGCTGGAAACAAAAGGTTTGATTGCCCGTGAACACAGTAAAGAAGACCGCCGTAGCGTCACTGTTCAGTTGACACCTGACGGTTTCACACTTATCGACAGCATCATTCATGAACACCTTGACGTGCAGCACCGGTTGGTAAAAAGTCTTACTGCCAGCCAGAAAAAGCAAGTCAACCAAATCCTTAAAGTGTGGCTGGCTCAGTTCGAATAAATGTCAGGAGAGCACATGAAAATCAGTCAGTTGGAACTGCAGCTTAATCAGTATATGGGTGCTGAAGGTTCATATCCGTTCGGCCCGGAAGCGTTAGTATTCAAAGTTCGCGGCAAAGTATTCGCCATCCTGGCTGAACGGGAAGGAAAAGAGTACGTCACGCTGAAAGCAAAGCCGGAAGATGGCGAGGTGCTGACTTCCCAATTCAGTGATATAACGCCGGGTTACCACATGAACAAGCGTCATTGGATTACGGTCTATTTTAATGGGGATGTAGAGGACGGTATGGTCGCAGATTTGTGTGAACGCTCATATCAACTTGTCGGCCGTTCGCTCAACAAAGCGCAGCGAGAAGCTCTGGGTTTTGCACCCAGAGCTTAGGGACATTACGCAGTGGCACGATTGCTTTCAAGTGTCGCTGCGCCTCTCAGCATGGCTTCAATCAATTCGCCAGCGTTGAATTTCTCCAATGCTTCGTGCGCCCCGACCTGATGAGCTCGGTCAAGGCAGATTTCGCTGGAAAGGGATGTGTGCAGAATAATATAAGCCTGACTTAGCGACTTGTCGTTCTGAGTTTCAAATGCGAGTTCGTACCCATCCAGCCCCGGCATTTCAATATCACTCACCAATAAATCTATCGCTTCACCCTGTGCGGCGGCATCACGCATCAACTCAATCGCGTCCATCCCATTCTTACAGATCCGATAAGGGATATTGATGCTGTCGAGTGCATCGGACAATTGCTTACGTGCGATGGAAGAGTCGTCTACTAGCAGAATATTGAGTGCTTTCAGGCGCTCGCGCTCAATGTCTGTCAGCATCGGGATTTTGGCCGACTCGTACTGCGGGTAAATCTTAGACAGCAACAGTTCAACGTCCAGCATCTGCACGATTTTGTCTTCATAACGGGTAATGCCCGTGACAAATATGTTGTGCCCGGCACTGGTGGGGGCCGCTTCAATTGTGCGCCAGTTGCACTCAATAATCTTTTCTATCGAGCGGACCATAAACGCCACTACGGTTCTCAGGCAGTCGGTCACGATAAGGTAGCAATTTTTATACTCTTCCGGTTGAATCGCGCGAAATCCTATCGCTGCGGCCATATCAATGACCGGAATCGTTAGATTGCGAATCGTTACCGTACCAACAACCAGATGATGAGAATAGGGGATCTGAGTCGTTGGCATATAAGGCACAATTTCCCGAACTTTGAGGGTGCCAATAGCAAACAGCTGCTTTTGCATGTTGAGTGTGAACATCAACATGCCTTGAGACTGGTTTGCTTTACTGATTGTTTTTGCCATAACGGTTCTCAAAACTGATACTTATGAATCATGTTACCCGAATCCTGGTCAGGTTGAAATCGGCCTGCAAGCAATAACCGGACTGAGTGCGGTTTTATTGATCTGTGCAAAGCTCCGCACAGGGTGAAGTACACCAAAACTTAGGCTACAATCCCCGCCATTGCATTTAACCGGGGTCTATCATGGCACAGACAGCAGCAGCACTGCATATATTGGTGAAACACAAAGAACAAGCTGAAGACATCATTAAACAGCTAAAAAAGGGCGCAAAATTTCAAACGCTTGCGAAGAAACATTCGTTGTGCCCCTCAGGTAAACGCGGCGGCGATCTTGGCGAGTTCCGTAAAGGCCAAATGGTGCCACAGTTCGATAAAGTGTGCTTCTCTGGAGAGACTTTAGTACCTCATTTGGTGAAAACCAAATTTGGTTGGCATGTTGTAAAGGTGTTGTATCGCACGTGAGGTTTAGAGTCTGCGTAGTCATTTTAATCTGACGGACGCATGCCTTAAACATATCTGTCCTGACTCGAACATGATCTAACATCATGGTAAGCATAATTTGAACTGCCATGATCAACTCATTTATGCCCCAAAGCAATTCAGAGCAAAAGTTCTCGCTTACTTCGATCCTTGTAATTTCCCCTATCAAAAGTTATCCGAAGGAGTTTGGAGAGCAGCTTTTTTTGAAATTATAGGGCATCATGCAATCTGATCTCTGTTAACTTTCATTAACCTATTGATTGCACGTTGATCTGGTATTAAAAAGATTGCATTATAAGAATATGAAAGGCGGCTAAAAGCCAAAAGCTTACTCTTTCATGTTAAGTTAATCGTGAGTTGAGTAAGCTTCCTTGGCTTCCGACCAATTCCGTTATTTATTTGAGAGAAGAGTTTTCTCTAACCCCTCTCTATACGTAGTTATCTTGAATTCTGGAAATCTAGCCTTGAATTTTACAGAACTAAATAGATTATCTACTTCGTAGCGAGGAAGTAGCTCCAGGGTTTCTCGGACCGTTGAACTAGCCAAACTTACTAGCTTCAATTGCCATTTTTTCAGTACTTTATAGTTACAATCTTTACCAAGTATTTCGCTGGATAAATCCACTAGTTGTTTATAAGTGAGTCGATTGTCGTCACATGGCAGGTGCCAAGTTTGACCGTAAGCATCGGGGGTATTGCCCAAAAGAGCCATAGCTCTACTTGCATCAGGTGTATATATTAATGTTCTTAACGTATTATCACTAATAAATACTTTGCCAGACTCACCTGCTTTAAACTTATCTAGAATGGTTGCGTTAGTAATGCTTTGGGTTTTTCCTGGGCCATAAAATTCTGGCGCACGACAAATCAGGGCTTCAATTTCCCCACTGCTCATTGCTTCGAGCAATAGATTTGCTATTTGTCCTCTAACTCGGCCTTTCTCTCCGTAAGGTTGAAATGCAGTAGTTTCAGTCAGCCACTCGGATGTCTGTGGGTACATATACGTATTATCAAAAAAGACTAATTTCGCGTTGTGCTTGACACAAGCAGCAATAACATTGCGCATCATGATCGGAAACTGTTCAACCCAGAGCTTAGTTTCAATTGGCAGCCCCGCAGTAAAATACACTATGTCAGAGCCCTTAACCGCCTTGTCTGTTTGCTCAGCATCTAAAAGATCCGCGCTCACCAGTGTTTCTTTGCCAGTGATTTTTCTAGGCTTACGGCTAACCAGTCTTATCTCATCAGTAAAATTTTCATTTAATGCCTTCGCAAGTTCGGTACCAATTTGTCCGTTAGACCCTAATATCGTTTGCATAAACTTTAACTCTCCAATTTTCAGTGTATTTGGAGCATAACGTTAAAGTGCACTTTAAAGTCAATGCTTGAATTTTATATTGATAGACTTATGACAACGTTAGCAACCAAAGACCAGTGGTAGGTTTGTTAAAGTTTAGGATAAATTCCACTTAATTTAATTTTGAGGATTGACCTTAAGGTTTGGTTTAAGGTTAGGATTTTAATCAAAGCTTTTATATAAATGCTCTCGATCCTATATTCTGAAAATATAAACATTAATTTTTTCAGTAAATTATAGTCAGGAGCCATTACAACCATCAAGGATACACTCTAACATGACATTTGACCTTTTATCCCAGAAAACTAGGTTCGCTTGTGGTCTTTTTCTAAGCTCACTTGTTGCAGTCCCAAGTCTTGCAGCGGAGAATGAAGACGTTACCAATATCAATCTTGCCGGACATGAAGTACCGGTATTGAAAGATGGCTTGTATGACCGCTACCGTTCTAACCCGCCTCTATCAGTGATACACGAAGAAGCACCAGAAATAGACCTAAGCTGGTTTGAAGGAATAGAAAAAACTAAGGTTGATGCTGGTTTCGAAACATATTCACCAAACTTCTATTACTCAAACACGCGAATCACTGCTGTGTTTACCGCTGATTTAGATCGTTTAAAAGAGTTGATGCCAGAAAAAGTACTCAGCGAAGTGCAACCGTTAAGTGTTTGGCCAGGCCGAGGACTGGTAGTCCTTACTGCCTACGCCTACCACTATTGTGACAATGATACCTACAATGAACTAGCGCTTTCAATCATCACAAACAAACCAGGTAATACTAGTTGGGGGCCATTTACTCTTGTCGGACAATCCATGTCTAAAGATTACTGGGGATACGTTTTAAAGCTTCCAGTAGATACGGAATTAGCCCGAGTTCGTGGTGTCGTTGGCTACAATTTACCTAAATGGTTAACTGAAATTAGCTACGACAACAATGATAAGACCATTCAGTTCAATATTATTGATAGTGAAACTGGGAAAGTTGACCTCACTATGACCGGCAATAAGTTAGAGGTTTCTGATTCTGAAGAAATCGTGACGAATCATTTCACAAACATCGATTCAAGTGGTGAGTTAATCTCTGGTTATGCCGTATCAAGACAACTTGCTCACGCTTCAACGTCAGATGATGATGAATTTAGCTTGACTCTAAGTGATGGAAGCCTGTCTGAATACATAAAGTCTTTAAAGTTAGGTGAGATGTTGAAATACGAATATGTTCCCGAGTTTCAAAGTGCTCTGTACACACCTGAGCCTTTGAGTGAAGTAATAGAGTAACATCATCTCAGCTTATTCTCCTTTAAATAAAGTACCTGTTGCATAGTTGAATCGCATTAAGTAAAAACTGGACTAAATTTACTATTACTACCGTTAAATTTGTAAGATAAATATATGAAAATTGGTGAACTTTCAAAAAGAACTGGATTAGCTGCATCCAAGATTCGATTCTACGAAGATAGAGGTCTTCTTACTCAGGTAAATAGGAAATCGAATGGCTACCGCTCGTATCCGCCAGAAGCCGAGCTAGTTTTAAATCTGATCATTACTGGTCAAAATGCAGGGTTTAGTCTCGATGAACTGCAAAAACTGTTGCCTTCTGATTTAGAACGTTGGGATCATCACTCTCTGGTGGTGGCTCTTCGAGAAAAGTTAAATGACATAGAAGCGCTGGAGAGGAAGTTAGCTGACAACAAGGCACAATTAACAAAGATACTCAGTGAGATTGAATTTAAGCCAACTGATATAGATTGCGCTGACAATGCTAAAAGGGTTTTAGGTCAAATAGGATTAACTGATCCCAAAGCTTCTCACGAGAAAGGTGATTAAGAAGTGATGTTGAATAAAGCTGTTGTTTTTAGTAAAAGCCTGCCTTTGTTGGGCTCAATTAATAGAACGTTAATGGCGAGAATTTTTCTAAAAAACTTACTTGGGACGGTACTAGTACTAGTTGTTACGACACTTATGGGATGCACCGTTATGGATGATAGAAAGCTAACAGAAAATATAGATACCACTCGTAAGATTCTGATAATCGTTACAAATCACGAAGACTATCCTACTCGGGAAGATAAAACTGGTTTGTGGCTAACAGAATTAACACATTTTTATGATGTTGTAAAAAGTGCTGGATTTGATGTCGAAATTGCAAGTCCGAAGGGCGGGGAAACACCTCTAGACGATAGAAGTCTGGGGTGGCTGTATCTGGACAAAGCTGCAAAGGCGCATCTGAGAGACCCAGACTTTAAAGTTAAGCTTGAAAATACATTTAGTGTCAATACCTTGAGTGCGGAAAACTATACAGCGATCTACTTCGCTGGCGGTCACGGCACAATGTGGGACTTCAAAGATAATACTGACCTCAAAAAAATTGCAGAAGGGATATATTCACAAGGTGGATATGTTACCTCCGTATGTCATGGCGCCGCAGCACTTCTCAACCTAAAGACTTCAAATGGTAGGCCGTTGGTTGAAAACAAAAAAGTAACTGGTTTTTCAAATAGAGAGGAGTGGCTTGCTGGCTTAGACGGGGAGGTGCCTTTTTCTCTAGAAGATGAACTACGAGCACGTGGCGCAAAATTTACCAAGGCATGGGTACCATTTGTTTCATATGCTATCTCGGATGATCGGGTCATTACTGGTCAAAATCCAAGTTCAGGAAAAGCCGTTGCAGAAGAGTTGCTCGACCAAATGAGATTGAATAATTAAGCCCCTTTGCTATAGAAGCAAGACGTCCTGGAGACAATTCAATGTATATAGATAATATCACTATGCCGATTGTTCATGGAGTTCACTTGTGTTCAACGATATTTGACTGCCTAAATAACCAACAAGGGCGAGTTCGAATACAAGCTAATTCCAGACCTTTCTCATATTGATCACACGGCACACAATGTCAATGGTATCAAAATAGAAGCTGTCGAGTACGTTGACACTGAACGATACAAACTTGTGTATTCGTACGACTGGGAACTATATCGCGGGTGCTCAGACATCCACGATACTGATGTTGAATATGATAGTGTCATTTTTAAAGTGACAAAAGATGGGTTTGTAGACATAGATGATTTAAAAGTCATTGAGCGGGACATCTCTGATGAACTTTAAATCATATTGGTGTTCCAAAGGAGCTTTTTCTGGTAAGGAACTTAAGCGAGCCTGTAAATAATTCTGTGTAACTGTCTTGGTTACATATAATCTGTAAGTCTACCTTCGAACATAATCATAAAGTGTATTAGTTCCGACTAGATCTGACACTTCAATTTGAAAAGAAGAGAGTTACCCACTTTGATTAAAGGTGCTGAATCCGTAATCAAAGACAATAAGAGGTAACTCTCATGCTTCATACTAGCAACCCAATCATCAAACACAAAGCTGGCCTACTCAATCTTGCAGAAGAACTCGGCAATGTGTCAAAAGCCTGCAA
>NZ_WXWO01000046.1:0-26278 GCF_009904845.1 Vibrio sp. V38_P2S17PM301
GTTAGAGTCTTAGCTCCAATTTCCATTTTTCTGGTAATTGGAGTACTTAACTCAGATAACGAGAGAAAATAATGATAAAAAACAACGCACTTAGTGCGGGGCTACTGGCAAGCTTATTGGTGACGCCCGTTTTCGGCACCACCTTGCCTGCGCCGGTCTGGCATCAAATGACGTTCAGTGATGGTTCGGTCAAAGATCTGCGTTTGATGGGATCGGAAGATATGTTCTGGTATCAGGATCGTCAGGGGACGTTGTACATTCAGGAGCAGGATGGGCTCTGGTACTACGGTTACTACGAGCAGCAGCAAAAGCGAGTCGTTTCGACTGAAGTGCTGGCGAGTGAGGCTCCGCCACCACAAGATGCCAACATTCATTCTCACCCGATTGATCCCGTGTATTTGTCTGTGCCACCAACGGAAATGACGCCGGGAAAGCGCCGTCTTACGTTGACGACTGGCAGACAGTTTGCCCCTGCCATCGAAGGGCAAACCGCGGTGACAGAACAACCTTTGCTGGTGGTGCAAGTCAGTTTTCAAGACGAGGTCATGGTAAATGACTTTCAGGCGAGCGTTTTTGGTATCAACCAGCAAAGTGTTCAGGACTATTTTCTCAAAAACAGCAATGGTCGCTACAAGGTTGTACCTGCCCGAGAAACATCGGGTACGGAGAATGATGGCATTGTGCATGTCACTCTCGACATCAATCATCCCAACTGTCATTCAAAGACCGATAACACGTGTCAGACAAAACTGAACACTGCGTTTGAGAAAGCCTATCAGGCGCTGGACGCAGATTTTGATTTATCAACGTATGACGATAACGGTGACGGAAACATTGAACCCAGAGAACTGTCTGTGATGTTCGTTTTTGCCGGGAATGACAAGGCAAGTGGGACGAACAAAACACCAACGATATGGCCGCATAAATACAGCCATAGGCAGGTAACTTTGGATGGAAAAACCATCAGCGCGTATTGTTTGTTCGCTGATTTTCAACACGACCACCAGTCCACAATGGGGGTAATTGCGCACGAGCTGGGGCATCTGATGTTGGGTTTACCGGACCTTTACTCCTACAGACACAATGGTTCTATCGGGCAGTGGGGGTTAATGGGCAGTGGCAGTTGGGGGAGTAAGCCGGGAGATTCCTACTCGGGCCAGACGCCGGTCAACATGTTGGCATGGAGCAAGGAGGCAGCCGGTTTCATCCAGCCTAAAGTACTGTCTCAAAGCGGTGCACAAACAGTACAAACTGCGCAGGGTGAAAGTGTGATTCACCTCGACCCTTATCTGAAGCAGTTTGGCCCACGTGCGTACATCGAAAACCGACGTAACATTGGGTATGACCGTGCACTGCCCGCTGAAGGTCTGCTGGTCACATCCGTGAGCGTTGACCACATGTTCAATGCTGAGGGGCCGATGCAGGTACAGATCCTACAGGCGGACAATCACGGGCTACTGGACAATGGCCATTCGACAGGCGATGACGGCGACGTATTTCCCGGCAGTGAACAGATCACGGAGTTATCGGATGCGTCACTCCCTTCGCTGATGACAGTCACCGCCGGGCGTGAAACCAATATCGCCCTGCGTGGCATTGTCAGCGATCCGAACGCGGCTCGCTTTAGTCTCGATATTCCGAGTGCGGCAGGAAAGTCGGCATGGTTGACGTCGTTCGGGCGCACTTATGTCTCATACCGAAACGGCATTGATGCGCTTGGCTTTGCTGTGGACGTGGGTCATACGCCGAAGCATTTAGTCGGTTTTCAATTTTACGCAAAGGAAAACACGGTCGCATTACCTATGCGTTACGTTTTACGCGTTTATCCGTACAACGTGAATTTAGGTCGTGCACATTTTGATCTGGCTGATGGCCGTGAACTGGCCAGCGGTGTGGCCCCTGTCGGTGGCGGGCAAATTCGTTTACCGGCGCCTGTGGCTCTGGAGCCGGGCATGTCCATGTTAGTACTGGAAATTGAAAATGGTACCGCGGAATACTCCACTCAATTTCTTGATGCCTATTTGGGCGATGGGCAACGCAAAGAACAATATTTTGGGGGAAAAGATGAGTATCTCGCTTATGGCTTGAGCCGCGGCGCCTACTATAATTTTCCGTTTGCGGCTCTGTTTGAAGAGCAGATCGCCAGCGATGTTGTTGCGATGGATGATTTTGTGGTCATGCGTGAAGATCAGTCGGTGACAGTCGATGTCAAATCCAATGACCAGCATCTCAATGCGAATGAAGTGTATCGTGTTGAGATCGGTCAGCCACCTTCAAAAGGACGTTTTCGTGGTACGATTTACACACCGTCGGCCAATATCAATGGTGTCGATCACTTCACTTATCGCCTGGTGGATAGTCAGGGTGTGGCGTCTAACTATGCCAATGTGAGTGTAACGATCAGCGCAGTGAATGATTTGCCAGTATTTGAGGTTGATTATCCGCTAAATTCGGTGAAAGCGGGGCAGTTGGTCACACTTGCGGTTAAGAATATCCGGGACGTGGATTCCGATAGTCACAGCTATCGTTGGTCGGTCAGTCAGGAGACGCCGTTGTCGATCACTCATCCGCAGCGTTCATGGATACAGGTACAGATCCCATCCGATGCCAACAACGGAACGGTCTATCCTTTGACTGTCGTCGTGGCAGACAACCAGGGTGGTCGGGTGGCGAAAACCATCAAACTGGTGGTGCGTAATCGCGCGATTGCGATCAACGACGAAAGTGTGTCGGTGGTCTACGGTGAGCAGATCCTACTCCGGCCCGCAGGTGAGCACGATGACAGTGACATTCGTTCGATTGAAATTTTAACGCCGCCTTTGCATGGAGAAGTGATCATCAACGGCACGACGTTAGTGTACACCGCACCAACCGAGCGAAAAGAAACACTTTACGATGTGCTGAAATATAAAGTGATATTTGTCGATGATTCAGTACAAACAGCGGAATATGAACTGCAAGTTCGCACTCAAAGTGTCGCTGAAAATCAAGGGGAAAGCAGCGGAGCTTCCGGCGGCTCAAATTCACCTTGGGTAATGATGACATTACTCTGGTTGTTTCGCAGACGCTATCGGTAATGAATAAGAAATAGAGAGCATATGCTCTCTTTTTTATTATCGATCAAGGCAATCGATTGCGGAAATTAAACGTATTCTAAAGTAAATATTTATCGTTATTATTTCTAATTTGAGTTATTTGTTACTTATAGTAGGCATTAATTATATTAATGGTGATCTTTATTCCATTTATATGGCTTTATTGCACGAAATGTGCGCTGAATGTATAAAAAACACACATTCTTCATGATGGGTGTGAATACATATTGAGTTGGAAAAATCTATTTTTTGATAAAATATTCTTACATTAATCGCGGCTTTTGTGGTTAATTATCATTTTTATTTCATATATTGGTGATTGCCATCACATTATTAATGATGCAATCTCAGCCTATTTGTATATATGTTTTCATAATTAGATATAGTGTTGGAGCTCTAAAGTCCTTGAGACTATTGGGCTACAGCATATTTAAGTACTTGTTTATACATATCTATAAATCAGTTGCATAATGTTTTTTTATAAGCATATAAATAATAATTTTTTGTAACTGCTATTTTGTATTGGTACTTTGATGCCGAATTTTTTGGGGAAATAATAAAAAAAACAAAATAGGTAACATCGAGGTAAGTTGCTACCATGAAAACCATTAATAGAGTCATCGATGTAAAATATCTAAGGACATTTTCACACGTTGTTAAACACAAGAGTTTTACAGCAGCTGCTGAATCTCTTTTTATGACACAACCTGCTGTTTCGCAGCACATCAAAAAGATCGAAAGTGTAATAGGGGCCAGCATTTTCGACAGAAAGGAGGGATTTGGCCTGACCAAACATGGCAAGGTTTTGCTGGAATATGCAGATCAGACAATGTCCATGTATGAAAAACTGTTTGAGGATCTTGAGCGTGTAGAAATTCGTGATCAGTTTAATATCGCTATCGCAGACTCTTTTTGTCCAGAACTGGTGGAAAGAGTGGTGAGAGAGTTCCGAGGCTTAAATAATACGGATCTGTCGTTCACCAGCTTTGGCACAAGTACGTCGATTGATACCGATAAGTTTGATCTCATCTTTAGTCTGAGCCGTTTGCCTGAAGATCATGGTAAGTCGTATCAACTCAACACCGCAAATTATGTGATTGCTCATTCGAGTTTTATTGACCCGTATGACTGCTACCCACAGAGAATCGTGTATTGCAATACACTGACTAAGTCATTTGTGCAATCTGTGCTGAGCAAGAACCACATCGATTACGCTCATGTCACGAGTTGGGTGACAACCAGTTCCGCCCGGTTTATGAAAAACGAACTCAACACCAATGGTACGGTGCTGGTTTGTCCTGAGTGGTCGGTGAGAAGCACCGAATGCACCAAAATACCGGTGCGCCAGCAGGTGAATATGTATGTATGGTGCAGTGACGAGATTTCACAAGAGTTGGAAGTGATGGGGTTAAGAAACAAGATCCATCAAATGTTTGACCAAGTTCCCTCTACGACGGGGCATGGTAGCGTATGCACGGCTTAATTTAGTGTGAAAGCGCTGACAACGCAGTAAAAATAAGGCAACTGAGTGAGATGGGTATTCCGTAAGGAATGCCTTTCTTAAAGGCTTTGAACTGATTTACTTTTGCCCAGAGGTACATGGTGGCCAATTGAATTCCCCCAAAAATACCGATGGTCACCAAAGCGGGCATCAGTAAATCAGGTTGTATCCCCACAGTGAACGCGCTGAGAAGTTTCACATCTCCCGCCCCGAACACATTCGCAAACCACAACAGCAATAATACCGCAAAGCAGAGTAGAGCTATCGGCAGCGATGACCAGATGAATCCATACGCGATGGCGGCGATGGTATTGATTAACAACACCCACTTACTGATTTGATTCGGAATGAGGCGGCGCTTCCCGTCCGACCAGCACACGTAAACCGTGACCCACAGGTTGGCGAGGAAAAACGGTAAATAGAGTAATAGTGTTAATTTCATATGTCTGAGTCTATTGGTCAAAATAAATAATCTCAACACCACTTTTTAAATAAATATTTATGACCACATAAATATTTATTATTTAAGTGAGTGAATAAAATCGCCTTATATGATCATAATAAACAATAATTGGATGGTTTATTTATATTAGGTTACTTTTGTTTTGCAGTTTAACGATGGCACTCCTTGCCTAATAAATTTCTAATGAGGAAACTATGTACTACAAAACTCTGGCAAAACTAGCTGAATGGAAAATGAAGTTTGAAGACGATATTCGCGGTGTAACTGCTGTTGAATACGCAATTATTGCAGTTGTTATGTCGGCACTTGTTCTTGCGGCCTTTCAAACTGATGCCCTTAAAAACGCTATTACTGGCGCCCTGGGCAAAGTTACAAGTAACCTGAATAGTGCTAGCAAATAATACCGATTAGGCGATAAAAACGCCAAAGGTATATAGCAATAAAACAAAAGGGGCGTTAGCCCCTATTTAATTATAATTTGGGCTTACTATGAATAGAGTTATTGTCTTTTTTCTCGTCGCGTTGGCCATTTTCACAACACTCTTTTTTGTTCAGAGCAATTACTTCTCCGATGATGAAGCACCCCAAGCCACTCAGGAAGTGGTGGAGCCTCAAATCACTGTATATGCGTTGAGTTTGGATGTGACAAAGTCTCAACCAGTTAAAAACAAAACTTTTTCAGTTCAGTCAGTTAAGGAATCCGAGTTGGCAGGTGCTGAGTATACAGCGAAGACAGATTTGGTGATAGAACCTGGCGCGTTGTTCAAACTGGATCTCGCCGCTGGAACTTATCTAACCCAGTCTATGATCTCTAATCCGAGTGATCGCGATTATCTGTATTTGTCATTGAAGAAAGAAGAAGTGCCTTATTTTTATCAAGTAACAGGTATTGGTGTTATTCAATCGTTAGCACTGACTCCTGGTGATCTTGTGAGCTTTGTTTCGACCACATCTTCGAAATCAAATCTGATTGAAACTGGGTATGGCGATATTGGTGATCTTGTTAGCAAAGTGATTATTAGTGATGCGCGTGTTCTTCAAGTCATTAAAGGCAATGAAGAAGAAGACCTTAAGGATGATGAAGATAAACAGTACAGCTTAGTTATTGCGTTAAAAATGCGCGATGTTCTTAAGTTGGAAATGGCACAAAAAATTGGTGATGTGAATATTATTCCTTCAGCAATTGCGAATCGTTATTTGTCTATCCGAAGCAGCGACATTCTTGAGAATCAATTTGGTGTCAGGGAATTACGTGGCAAGGAATAATATGAAGTACAGAAGTCTAGGCTTAATTTCACTCCTTTGTGGATTAGCGTCATTCCAATTATATGCATCCAGTCTGATGAATTTAGATCAGGGTGCTGCAAAAACCATCAATTTAAAACGTCAGATTTCAACGGTATTTGTCGCGGATCAGGAGATCGCCGACTACAAAATCATCGATGAAAATAAAGTCGTGATTTATGGTGTTGGGCAGGGCAGTACCTCCGTGATTGTTTATGACCGTGGCGGGAACGAGATCTACAACTCGGAGCTGGTGGTCAATCAGAGCTTGCGTTTGCTGAAACAAACGCTGATTGCCCGTTATCCGGACGAAAACGTGATGGTGTCTAATGTCGGCGATCAGGTCGTGTTGGACGGTGTTGTCAGCAGCGAAGAAACCAAGACGAAAATCTATCGTCTGGTGGGGGAAATGCTGAAAAAAGATCGCCAGCGTAATGTGTTCTACATTCAGAAAGAAGATGGTGAAAAGGGCGATGAGCTCGATTACACAGCATCTTACGTCTACGCCCAGGTGATCAACAACCTCAAGGTTCTTACCACCGATCAGATCAACGTTAAGCTAACAGTAGCCGAAGTATCCAGTTCATTCTTATCTGAATTGGGCGTCAGCTACAGTGACAGCGGCGAGTCGGGTAAATTTGTCAACAAACTGCTTGATTTTACGGCGCAGGACATCGTCGCGGTCATTTCTGCCAGCGGCGATGACAAAATTGGTCAAGTGTTAGCTGAGCCGAACTTATCGGTGATTTCCGGCGAGCAGGCCAGCTTTCTTGTCGGGGGCGAGATCCCGATTGCGGTTCGCGATGAAGACGGCATTACCATCACGTACAAAGAGTACGGCGTAAAACTGGCTATGGTGGCTAAAGTGACGGACTCTGAAAACATCCGTTTGTCTCTGTTTCCGGAAGTCAGCTCGATTGACGAATCCAACAAAACCTCGACCGGCTTGATCTCGGTTCCTTCACTGCGTACCCGACGCGCTCAAACTACCGTGCAGCTTAAAGACGGGCAAAGCTTTGTCCTGGCTGGGTTGCTCACTTCGGAAGAGCGTGAGTCGCTGAGCAAAATTCCTATCTTGGGTGATATTCCGATTCTCGGCGCGCTGTTCAGTCACACCAAAACCAACCGCTCAAAAACTGAATTGATCATTGTCGCTACCGTCAATCTTGTCGATCCGATTGAACAACAGGACGTCAAGCTACCGGCTTTTCGTCGCACCAGTGACATTGAACGTTTGTTACGCATCGATTTGTCTGGCGTGAACGAGCCGGAACTGGAAAAAACCATCAATGAAGGAGGATTTAACTGATGAGAAGCCTGTTAATGGTGCTGCTGGCACTGGTGATGTTCGGCTGTTCTCAGGCCAATGTTTCGAACTCCAGTGTGATTGATGAAATGGAAGAGAGCATCGAATTTGATGTTGCGGATTCTGAGCAGTCGATCAATCGCGCAGTGAACTTCATCCGCGATCTCAACCATCGTGAACCGAAATCGCGTTTTTCTGTGTATTACAAAACGGGATCGAGTGAGTTTGTTGACAAGCTGAACGCAAAGTTTAAATCCGAGGGTATCGCCAAAAATCGTTATCGCGTGGTGCTTGCAGAGGCGGATCAGCAGAAAGCCGTGTTGATATCGGCGACCTATGTACGAATCAAAAGCCGCGAGTGTGGTGTGATGACCTTTGCCTCGCGTGATGAATACCGCTTTGGCTGTGCGCTTGAGCACAACCGTAACATGAGTCTGGTCAACCCAATCAAGAGTGAGTTGTAAGTATGGATCTGAACAATCTGTTTAAGCACTCTTCATCCAAGCTGAACTCATCGGCAGAGGCCACCGATCTCGTGGTCTCTGATGACGCGACACTGCTGGAGGCGGTGAAAGAACTCTATGCCATTGAAGGCTATCCGGTGCCGATTGAAGTGCCGGATCTTGACTCTGATGATTCCTGGAACCGCTCTGACGTCAAGCTTAAGCATGTGATTCTTGATATGCGGGGCACCAGCAGTATCGTCGATGAGGTGTCTGAAATCGCGACGCGTCTGGACGTCAGTATTTCTTTACTGGTGCTCAGCGATACCGACTCCATCAAGTTACGTAACCAAATTCATGCGCTGGGAGCCGTGTATGTGTTGTGGGACTCGGAACTGGATGGATTGCTGGCTTCACTTCGTGCGCAAAGCCATGACACTCCGACAGTGAAGAAAACACGGGTTGCCAAGCGCATCCTTATTTTGGGAACCAAGGGTGGAGTAGGTGTGTCGTGCCTTAGTTCAGTGCTGGCAAATGCGCTGGTTACGGATGCCAACCTGAAAACGTTACTGGTGGATCACGACTCAGGCGCGCTGAATAGCGATATCTATTTGGGGATCAAAGGTCTTAAGGCCAAGCAAAACAGTATCGACCTGAATCAAATTGAGATAGATGGCGCGATCGCGACAACCTATGTCCACAAAGTAACCGATAAGCTGGGTTATCTGGTGCTGGAGAAGAACAGTGCTTGTCTCGGCGACCATGCCTCGACCTTATACAACCTCTCTTCAGAGCTGATGGACCAGTACAACTTCATCATCGACTCGGTGCCGTTGTCGTCTTACGAAGAGGTCCACGATCAAGAGCTGTTGGATAAGTATCACCGTGTGTTTGTGGTCTGTGAACCGTCCGTGTCATCACTGCGCTCATACAACCTGTTGAAAAAGAAGATCGGCAAAGCAGACCATCAGGTCGTGTTCAGCATGAACCGCCCCAACAAGGATTACATGGTCACGTTAGCGAACGCCAAAGAACGTATCCGGACCAAAGACACCATTGATATTGCTTATGAGCCAACGCTGGAGAAAGTGTTGATTCAGGAAGGCATTGACGGGCTGATGAAGTCCAAATATTCGGCGCCAGTCGCCAGCATGGTGGCTGTGCTGACCGGTAAAAAAATCAAAGCAAAATCTCGTTTTTCATTGTTTAAAAAATGAATCAGTTAAAAGAAACTTACATCGAACTCAGAGATGAGATCTTTGATGCGCTGGACGCTTCATCACTGGTGGAAATCAGTAATGAAGAGTTGGAGCAGCAACTAAAAGACTCCGTCAATATCCTGATTGATCGCAAGCAATTACAGGTCAGCTCACTCAAACGAGTGGATTTGGTTAAGGCACTGCTGGATGAGCTGAAAGGCCTTGGTCCGTTGCAGAAGTTGGTCGACAACGATGATATCTCGGACATCATGATCAACGGCCCGTCGGATATCTTTATTGAAATTGGCGGTAAAGTCGAGAAGTCGCCCATTCAGTTCGTTAACGAAAAGCAGCTCAATACCATAGCCAAACGCATTGCGTCTAATGTGGGCCGTCGGATTGATGAGTCCAAGCCACTTTGTGATGCGCGTCTGGCTGACGGAAGCCGGGTCAACATAGTCATACCACCTCTGGCGATTGACGGAACCTCCATTTCAATCCGTAAGTTCAAAGAACAGAAAATCAAACTGGAAAATTTGGTTGAGTTTGGTGCGATGTCGGTTGAGATGGCCAAGCTTTTGTCGATTGCCAGCCACTGTAAGTGCAACATTCTGATATCTGGCGGTACCGGTTCGGGTAAGACAACGTTGTTGAATGCGTTGTCTGGGTTCATCGGCGAAAGTGAACGGATTGTCACGATTGAAGATGCGGCGGAGCTTCAGTTGCAAAAGCCCCATATCGTTCGACTTGAAACCCGTCAGGCCAGTGTGGAAGGGACGGGCGAAATTACCGCGCGTGAACTGGTGATCAACGCGCTGCGGATGCGTCCTGACCGGATTATCGTGGGTGAGTGCCGGGGTGGTGAAGCGTTTGAGATGCTGCAGGCCATGAACACCGGTCACGATGGCTCAATGTCCACATTGCACGCGAACACGCCGCGAGATGCGATCGCACGTACTGAAAGTATGGTGATGATGGCTACCGCTAGCCTGCCTATTGCCGCGATTCGACGCACCATTGTCAGTGCGGTTGACTTAATTGTCCAGGTTAAGCGCCTTCACGACGGTAGCCGCAAGGTGATGTACATTTCCGAAGTGATCGGGATGGAAGGTGACAGCGTGGTGATGGAGGACATTTTCCGCTTTGAAACCAGCGCTCAGTTTGAGGACGGCAAGATCCAGGGCGAATTCCGTACACCTGGTTTGTCGACGCGTTCCGTTATTTACGAGCGAGCGCGATTTTTTGGTCTGGAAGACACCGTGCGGGGGATATTCGCATGATGTTCATCCTGATATTTTCCTGGGCTGCACTGCTGATTTACTGGTTGGCGTATCGCGCCCGCCAGAACCGCCGCCTGAGTCAGATCATCGATATGCATGCTGATTTTGAAGGGGTGAAGGGCGTACGCTCGGTGATTGATGCGCAGCGGTTTGACATCAGTTTCAAAGCCCGTTTTCGACAAACCGTCAAAAGCATGGTCAAAGTCTTTCAGCCCAATATGGGGCTCAAGTTGATGCTGTTTTTCGCGGTGACCATGGTGGTAATTTACGCCATTAATGCATTTTTCCTGATGCAGGATTATCTGGTGTGCCTGATGGTGCTTGAACCCATTTTGTTTGTCATTTTTTATATCAAGCTGCAACAGATGCAGGCAGAGCGGTTCAAGAACCACTTTCCTGACGCTCTCAATATCTTAAGCGGAGCGATGTCTTCCGGGCAGAGTATCGTGCACGCGTTCGAATACGTGGGCAAACAGCTTGATAACGAAGTCGGACGTGAGTTTAAGTTCATGGCTGAACGTCTTTTGATTGGCGAAGATCCTGATGACGTTTTAGAGCGCAGCAGTACAACGTTTCCGTATCTGGAGTATTTCTTCTTTGCGTCGACCATTCGCATCAATTTAAGCCGGGGTGGTCAGCTCAAAGAGGTCATTAACCGCATTAACCGCCTGATGTTTGACTCTCGCGCGGTGGAGAAGAAGAAAAATGCACTGACATCCGAAGCGCGGGCGTCGGCCAAAATCATCGCCTGTCTGCCGGTGATATTTCTGGTGATCCTGAAGTTTACCAGTCCGGAAAACTACCATTTCGTGATGTTTGAAGACGGTGGAAAACCAATTTTTTATTACGTACTGGTGAGTGAGTTCATTGGCTTTGCCTGTATCTGGTTCATTCTCAGAGGGGTGGATTGATGGATACGACAAAGATACTGATCTGGGTAGTGGTGTTTGGCGTTTCGATGGGGCTGGCTGCGCTGGTGATGCGCTTTTACGACAACACCCGGGCCAACATTGCCACGCGCAAGATCATCGGTTCAACCCGTGAAGAGCGCAAGCGTACCGACTTGTTGAAGTCTTTGATCAGTCGGGTGAGCTTCAACAAAGACGAAACCAAAAAGAAACTGGTTTCCGCCGGAATATACAGCGACTTTCTGGCCGATTCGTACTATCTGTTCAAAATCATCCCGTTTGGCGTGTCGTTGGTGTTTATCGTTTTCAGCTATCTGCAGGAAAGCATGGGCATTACATTGGCGTTGGCTTATCTGATGGGTGCTTTGATCGCGTTCATTGTGTTGCCGGACACCTACGTCGCCAGCCGCGGGAAAGCCAACATCAAACGTATCAGTGCACGCCTGCCGTTTCTGCTCGATTTGATGAATGTGTGCGTTCATACCGGCATGACCATTGAGTCCAGTCTCGATTACCTATCCAAAGAGCTGCAAACCGTTGATAGAAACCTCGCTTACGTTGTGCGGGTTACGGTCGAACGTGCACGTCTGGTGGGAATCGAAAAAGCCCTGGAAGAGTTTTATGAGCTGGTGCCAACCAGTGAGTCACAAAGCTTTGTGATGACACTGGTCCAGAGCCTGCAATTTGGCTCGTCCATCGGTCCGGTACTGGCAACACTGGCGACCGATATCCGTGAAATTAACATGATGGAGCTGGAAGAAAAAATTGGCAAGATGGGCGCCAAAATGTCCATCCCACTGATTGCCTTCATCATGGTTCCTATTGTTGTACTGATTGCCGCCCCGGGCATTATGAGGATGTTAATGCAATGAATAAATGGCTGATAGCACTGCTCACCGTTTCGCTGTTTTCTGGCTGCGCCACGGTTGATACTGAACTGCAAACCAAAGAAAAACTGCTCATCGGTTCTGGCGATAACCAACAATTGGTGGAGTTTTATAAGAGCAACTTGCACAGCGTACCGGAATACAAAGTCAAACTGGTTAATTTGTATCTGGACATGAAAGACGTTAAATCGGCGGAGTTGTATCGCAATACCTACGATGCCGGCGATCTGGATGAGCCGGAATACATACTCACCATTGCTCGTCTGAACTACCAGAAAAAGCGCTTTGATAAAGCGCAAGAGGAGCTGGAGAAGTATCGCGACGAAGGCGGTGAGGAATACGAGTATCAACTGCTATCCGGCAAAATTCTCGCACAGCAAAAACGCTTTGATGAAGCCATCAAACATTTTGAAGAGAGCCGCAAGCAAGGTGCATCAGATCGCGAAGCAGGAAACAACATTGCGGTCGTGAAAATGATGCAGGCGCAATACGCCGATGCGACCGATATTCTCTACGACTTGTATCTGGCCAGCCCGGGAGATGCCAGAGTGCGCTCAAACCTGATTCTGGCTTCGGTGAACGCAGAACGTCCGGACATTGCGCTGGAAGTACTGAAACACACCAATAACGAGCAGCAAGCGCGCAAGCAACTGGCTGCATTGATGTCATCCGTATCAAAAAACAAAGGGCAGAAGAGCACGATGAGAGTGGCAGACACCCCCGTTTCGACAACCAGTCTGCAACGTGATGCCGCCAAAGGAGCGGCAACCAGCTACGTTGCGCCGACGTCTAAAGTCAGCTCGCTGGCAACGTCAACTCAATTTCAACCCAGTCAATCCAGCCTGGATGGTTCCGTGTTGGATCCCAAAAACCTGAAACCGGGGGCACCACCGACGTACCGTATTCAGGTATTGGCTACCTATACAGCAATCCCGGCGGATTATCTCAACTACCTCAAATCCAACTACGGCACCGTATACTCTTACACGCACGGCTTATGGAAGCGTTATTGTGTTGGGGATTTCAACGATCTGGATCAGGCCAAAGCCTTTCTCGAAAGTCTCGATATCAAAGGTGCCTTTGTGGTTGACTACACCAAGAAAAGGTACGTAAGGCTATGAGAAAAAAGCAGAAAGGTTCGCTGACGATTGAAGCGGCAATGGGGATACCCATTTTTCTGGCGATTGTGTTTGGCTGGGTGGAGATCTGCATCATGACGTTCTCGATGAGTATGACTGACAACGCCCTCACGACCGCAGTGATGCGGGTTAAAAAAGCCGGCGATTCCAGCAACAGCAATACGGTGAACTACAGCCAGATGATCCAGCAAGAGCTTGCAAAAGCGGGCGGGTCACTGTGGAGCAATGTTGTTGAGCCGGGCAGTGTGAAGATCAAAGTTCACTACTTTCGCAACTACGATTCATTTTTGAAATGCACCGACCAGTTCTCCTCGGCAGATGAGTGTCCGGAGCGTAAAGATGACCCGGTGGATATGGCGATCGCGGTCTACGACCTCAAATACAACTATGACCCTATCGTATCAATATGGTTTCCGACCATGGCGATCCGGCGTGAAGTGGTCACCATTCAGGAATACGAACGTTGTGCATTCAAAATCGGACAGGGGGCGGGTTGTGCGAGCTAAACAAAAAGGCGCGTTTGCCGTCGAACTGGCGATGGTGCTGGTGTTTGCGTCCGGGTTATTTGTGGTGGTGGTGAACTACATGTTGGCGATCAACAAGAAAGGGCAGTTGGATCGCGCGGCTTATTCCCTGACGACGATTCTGGCTGAACGAAAACAGCTGTTTAACGCGGATCTGGATATTTGTGCCGGTAACTGCAACCAAACGGAGAATACCGCGTACTCCATTGCCGCCGCGTCGATGAAACGCATGATCCCCAATTTTGACAAAACCAAATTCGGCATGCGCATTGATGAAGTACGTTTGGATGAACGGGTGTTGTCGAATGGAAAAGTGGACTATGTCCGGCGCCATAAGGCGCTGGAAAAGGGCAACGTTATTGGCTGCAACTTTCCGGACATGTCTGATATCGACAAAGCGAAGGCTATTGAGATGCTTCCGGTCACATCACGCAACCGACGTTTGCCGTTGTACCAGGTCTCCCTGTGTTATGAGACACCCGTCAATATTTTAGGTGTCGCGAACGGTGAAGTGTTTCGGATTGTCAGCTCTTCCTACTCATTTGCGAGGGTTTAAACGTGAGATCGATGAAAAAGAACCGAGGCGTCGCTGGTATTCTGTTTATTGGTTTGTTGCCGATGATGGTGATTTTTATGGCCTTTTCGATGCAAATGTCTCAACAGATGCTGGCGCATGCACGAGTGCTCGAGGCTGCGGAAGTCGCCAGTCTGGCACTGATCGCCAGCCCAAAGGAAGACGACGACAAGAACGTCATTTATGCGCGTCAACTGGTCGACCGTTATGTGCTCGATAACATCGATGATGTTGACGTGAAAGTGTACAACCGGCAGTGTTTGTACAAAGACGGTTGCGTTCAGGCCAGTGGTGAAGTTGCCCCTTTTACCGATTTTGTGGTGACGGCCAAAGCCAAGTTTCAGTCCTGGATCAGCTACGAGGACATGAATCTGAAACCTGAGTTCGAAGCCTCGGGTTCGTCGGTGACGCGAAAGTATCTGCCGCAGCCAGTTGATGTCTATTTCATTGGTGACTTCAGTGGTTCGATGACGTATGCCTGGCAGGGCGGTAAAAACAAGCTGCAAGTGGTGAAAGAGACCATCCGCCGCGTAGTACGCGATATCGAAGATTTTAAAACGGAGCAAAAAAGCCGTGTCGCACTGCTGGGCTACAACTGGCATCACGTGACACAGACGGATGAGGTGGTCAGAATCGATTATCGTGGCTATCGCTACACCTGGCCAAAGAAATACGCGTATGAATTTAAGCGCTCGTCGGCGTCGGCGACGGTGAATGAGATGTTCAATATGCCTAAGCCTTACAGTGAAATCCGTTCGGTAACCAGCAATATGTCAAGCTATCAGCGCGGGCAAATCGTAAACCAGAACCAAAGGTTCGCCAAAGATTACCCCTTTTACGATATTCCGTTGACGGAAGATTACGATGAGTTCATCCGTTTGTTGGATAGCAGCGACTTGCGGGCTTACGGGGGAACATCGTCCTGGAATGGCATCATCGCAGCGGCGCAGGAAGCCAATCGTGCCACCAATCTGAACCCGGAACAGGTGTTTATCGTGCTGTCGGACGGGGCTGACAACGATGCCAACTACTTGCAGTCTTTGGTGAATCAGGGGTTGTGTAAGAAGTTGCGCTCCACCATCAGCGCCAAGAAAAACCGTTTCCAGAGTAATAACCCGAGTGAGAACGAGAAAACCAAAGTTACCATGGGGGTGATTGGTATCAACTACAGCGTATCGGCCAAAGATGGCTTCGGTGATTGTTTTGGACGCAACAATATCTATCACGCCAAAGATGGCGAAGACGTTTACAAATATATTCTCAATCTGATCAATGAAGAAACAGGAAGACTTAAGGATTAACATGAAATACCCGCTCATCATCACCACTTTATTATTGTCACCATTCGGGTATGCCAATTGTCTCGGTGGGGTTAATGAATACGTGACCTCTACTCAACTGGTGTCTTCCCACACGCTTACCACGCAGGTGAAAGGCAAATTGGTTCAACACGACTCTACGCGTCCCGAACAAGTGTTGAACTCGTCGTCTGAGGTGGTGAAAGTGGCACGTCCGGACGAGGTTTGCTTTTATGATCAAGCGACTCAGTCGTTGGTTTTGAACTATGCACACGACAAATATCAGCTGACCGCTGCGCACAAAAATGTGCTGGAGAAGTATCTTGAACTGGTGAACGGTAAAGCGCAGATATTTATTGAAGGGCATGCCGACAGTATCGGTCCTAAGACGTATAACAAAGCTCTGTCAGCGCGTCGCGCCAAGCAGGTGGCGAACTACTTAAAACATAATCTCAAACAGGGTAACCGTATTGTTGAGAAAGCGTTTGGGGAGAGTGCGCCAATCTGCAATGCCAGTGAAAACCGCACGACTGGATGCAACCGCCGGGTCGTGCTTACCGTGAAGTCATGATCGGTTATTTGCTGCTTGTTGGTGTGTTTATGTTCTGGGCCGCGGCACGCAACAGGGTCTGAATCAGATACAGATCATAAAAAGCCAGTCGGATGACTGGCTTTTTGGTTTCGAACCCCGATGTTAGGATCAGGTGCGGTATCGAGCGAGTATTTCGCCCAGATTGCGTGTCGCGTTAGCCAGGTTACCGACGCCCTGAGAGGATTGCTCGGCGACTTGACGTATCACACTCGATTGCGCGCGAATGTCCGACAGTTCAGACGCAATATCGTTTGCGACCGCACTTTGCTCACCGGCTGAGGTGGAAATCTGAATACTCATGTCGTTGATGGCTCTCGCGGAGACGGCGATTTGACTGATGTCGTTGCCGATGTCTGTGACGAGATCGCTACTGGTTTGTGCCTGACTGACCGTCTGCTCGGTGATCTTAGCGATGGTCTGGCTTTCTGATTGCAGTTTTTCAATCATAGTCTGAATCTCGACCGTCGCTGATTGGGTGCGACTTGCCAGAGTACGGACTTCGTCCGCCACCACGGCGAAACCGCGGCCTTGCTCACCGGCACGTGCTGCTTCAATCGCTGCGTTCAGAGCCAGCAAGTTGGTCTGTTCTGAGATACCGTTGATGGTGGTGATAACTTCGCTGATCTGCGCGGTATTGTCGTTCAGAGTGGCAACAGAACTTGACGCCTGTTCGATAAAGTCAGACAAGCGCGCAATCTCATCAATCGCCTGATGCACTCGCTGAGAACTGTCGTTCACTTGTTTCGCGTCCATCTCTGTTTGGCCAGTTGCCTGATTGGCAATGTTCGCCACTTCTTGCGCTGACGCTGTCATCTCTTCCATGGCCGTGGCGACCGAATCTAGCGAAGCATACTGGTTGGTGATCTGAGTTTCACTTTGTTGCATGTCCTGCTCAAATGCAGCGGAAGTTTCACCCAACGTGGTTGAGTTATCTTTCACACTCACCACTAGGTCTGTCAGCGTGTCCATAGCGTTATCAAGCGCGCAGCCAATAGTGCCAAACTCGTCGCGTCCCGGGTGGAAACCAAGGCGTGAGGTCAGATCTCCGTCAGCGATTTTCTGTGTGGTGCTGTACAACACCCACAGTGCGCCGCCGATAAAGGTTGCGACCCAATAGACGAAAACCGCAAAGGGAATCACCCACAAGTACGCCAGTAGAAAGGCAGATAATGCCGCGGAGCGAGCATCGCTTTCGGCATTACTCATGGATTTGGTGAGCGCGTAGACCTGGCCGGAGGCATGTCTGGCGGTCGCGGTTACGGTGCCTTGGGTATATTGGGTGTCTGCAATGGTCGTGCGTTTTTCCAGACCTGGTACTTGCAACTGATCTGGTGCGTTGGTTTGCAATAATCCCGTTAACTGATATTCAACGGCAAGCTTGGACTGATGCTCAATCGCATCAATCGTATTGAAGTAGCGACCTCCGGAAATAAAGGTAATTGTGGTAAGAAAAAGGGCAAATATGACCCACATTTTGTCGTTAATGGACATTTTTATGAACAGTCGGTCGATCGTCCTGAATTCGACTTCTCTCATAGGAACTCCGCAACAAATGATGAATGAATAGATGGTGTTATTATGACTTTCTTGTATCGACCAATATGAGCGATCCCACAGTATTATCTGAAAGATATGTTGTAATTCGTTGCAAATATGAGACGTAGATCTGGTTGATATAAGCTAGAGTGCATAAAAAAACGCCGGCATTTTTGGCCGGCGTTTTTTGATGACTCAGTGATTGGGCGTTAGCCCAGAGAAGGCAGAATACCCAGCGTGATCAAGATTTGTGCGCTAACAATGGCGAAACCCGTTGCACCTGTGATAACTAGCGCCGCCTGCCCACCAAATACCTGGTATTTACTTTCAGACTGCTCATGTTGGCGAACTTTACGCACCATCAGGATGGGCAGGAAAATCGCCAGAATGGCCAGTGCGATCGCAGCGTAACCCAGCGCCATGATAAAGCCTTGTGGGTAGAACAGAGCAAATCCCAGAGGTGGCAGGAAGGTAATCAGTGATGCTGGTACACGGCTTGAGCTGGTGTTGGTTTTTCGCAGAATGTCACCGAGGTATTCAAACAATCCCAGACTGACACCCAGAAAAGAAGTCAGCAAAGCCAGATCGGCGAACACGCCGACAATATTGGCCAGACTGGTGCTGTTGACGGCTTGGGCCAGGTTACCAATCAAAGCGCTAAGGGCTGAATTCTGAATCATTTGCGACTGACTGATCACACCCAAAGTGACGATTTGCCAGAAAATGTAGATAACCAACGGAATAGCAGAGCCGAACAGGATCACTTTGCGCAGCGAGCGGGTGTCGCCATCCAGGTAATTAACAATCGCCGGAATGCTGCCGTGAAAGCCAAATGAGGTGAAAATCACCGGAATAGCGGCGACGATCAGACCTTGTTGCATGGGCATGCTCAGCAGGTATGACTCGGTGACATTTGGCGCCAGAAACGACAGCACCATTACCATTGCAATCAGTTTACAGGTAAACAGCACACGGTTGACTTTGTCGACCGTGCCAGTGCCGATCGTCACCACGGTTGCAACGATGATAGTGAAAACCACCGTTGCAACAGGCCCAGAAATGGTCAGGCCGGTAAATTGGCTGATACGGTCCGCAAATTGCGACCCTCCGCCGGCAATGTACGCGGCGCACAAGGCGTAAAACAGAAATAACATTGCAAAGCTCGCCAGCCATTTTCCTTTCTTGCCCAGAATCTGCTTAGCGAGCGTATGCAGCGTAGCATCATGGTCGGCATATTGATGAACCTCAAGCATCAGCAATGCGGTAAAGGCCATCAAAGCCCAAAGTACGACCATGATCATGATTGAAGTGGTAAAGCCGATACCCGCAGATGCCAGCGGAAGAGCGAGCATGCCAGCGCCTATGGTGGTACCGGCGATGATGAGTGTACTGCCGAAAATTTTTGATTGAGTCATATGTATATAATTTTGTACGTTGTTGTGATCAGATTGCAGATGTTGTGTCTGATATTTACTCAAAATTGAGTTTAATCCATTAGGTATAGCAGGATTTTGCAGGTCATTATGAAATTGGTCAAGAGAAATGTACGCACTGGTTTACTCTGTGTGTAAGTTTGTGTTTACAGGTTGAGTTTGGAGGCTCTGGCAATCGATTAACTGAGACAAACGTCAAATCAGATTGCAATTTTACTTTTCGCTTTCAAAAAACTGTCATATAAGAGGTATAAAAAGGAGCTGCAGAGTAGTACAACGTCTGCAGAAAACATCGAAGTAAAAAGGAGGTCCTGATGAGCGACCAATACGCTAACGATGAATGTCTGGAACTTTTAGACGCGATGGAAATAGGCTTTGACCTATCAGAATACGAAGAATCCATCGAAGAACTCGCCGAAAATCTTGTCAGATAACGGCGGCCGACATCATCAACCCGAGAGAGCCAGTGCGAACGCACTGGCTTTGTGCTTTTATATAAGTACTTCTCTTATCTCTTTACTGTATGAACTTTCTTGCGCATCTACACATCGCCGACCATTGTGACAGCAGCAAACTGGGTAATTTGCTGGGGGACTTTGTGAAAGGCGACCCAAACAAACAATACCAGCCATCGATAGCTCATGGGGTGATGCTGCATCGTTTTGTCGATTCGTACACGGACCAGCATCCATTGATGAGTGACGCGAAATCTTTGTTCGACGGCAGCGCACGTCGCTTTGCCCCTATTGCACTGGATGTCTTTTGGGATCACTGCCTGGCATCTCGCTGGGAAGAGTTTCACTCTGAGTCGTTGCGCCAATTTTGCCATAAAGCAGAGCAACAGACCCGACGAGAGCACGTGACCAATCTGCCGCAGCGCTTTCTTATTGTGAGCCAGAACATGTGGCAAGGGCGTTGGCTTGAGTCGTACCGGGACATGAACAATATTGAGTTTGCGTTGCGACGCATGTCTGGCCGCAGCCCCCGCATGGGCCCGCTATCTGACTGCTTTGCCTATCTGGACAGGCATTACCATACCTTGCAACCGATTTTTTCTGAGCTCTATCCGGACGTATTAAACGCAGCAAAGTCCCAAGCATTCTGATAGAATCCCGCGCTTGCTCAATTGAAAGGTAATCTGCATGTCTCACCCGTTTCAACAACTTGGTCTTGGCCCTCAGCTTTGCGATACGCTGAGCGAGTTAGGTTTTAAGCAACCCACTGAGATTCAGTCTCAAGCGATACCACATGTGTTGTCTGAGCAGGATGTGTTAGCAGGGGCGCAGACAGGGACGGGGAAAACGGCGGCGTTTGGCTTGCCTTTGCTGCAACGCTTGATCGAGAGTCCAACAACCAGAGATGAACGGAGCAACGACGTGTTTGCACTGGTATTGGTGCCCACGCGTGAACTGGCTCAGCAGGTGTTCGACAACGTAACGGCATACGCGAACGGGATCGAGGTGAAAATCGTCACGGCGTATGGCGGAACCAGCATGAATGTACAGGTGAAAAATTTGCGTGGTGGTGCGGATATTCTGATCGCAACGCCAGGGCGGCTACTTGATCACATGCATTGCCGTAATGTGTCGCTACGAAACACTCAGGTTCTGGTGCTGGATGAAGCTGATCGCATGCTGGATATGGGGTTCATGCCTGATATTCAGCGCGTATTACGTCGGATGAGCGACAGCAAACAGACCTTATTGTTTTCCGCCACATTTGATAAGCGCATTAAAACGCTGGCGTACAAATTAATGGACACGCCAGTAGAAGTTCAGGTGAGTGAGCAGAACAGCACTGCAGATACCGTTAAGCAAATGGTGTATCCGGTAGACAAAAAGCGCAAAGCGGAACTGCTGGCGTACCTGATTGGCGCACGCAACTGGCAACAAGTGCTGGTGTTTACCAAGACGAAGCAGGGAAGCGATGCGTTGGCCAAAGAACTGAAACTGGACGGCATCAAAGCGGCGTCGATCAATGGTGATAAAAGCCAGGGAGCGCGTCAGAAAGCGTTGGATGACTTCAAGCAAGGGAAAGTCAGAGCACTCATTGCTACCGATGTGGCTGCGCGCGGCTTGGATATTCATCAGTTGGAGCAAGTGGTGAACTTTGATATGCCCTATAAAGCTGAAGACTATGTCCATCGTATCGGCCGAACGGGACGGGCTGGTCATCCTGGTTTTGCGGCGTCTCTGATGAGTCGCGACGAAGAATATCTGCTGGAAGCGATTGAGCGTTTGCTTGACATTCGTCTGCCACAGGAGTGGTTAGAAGGATTTGAGCCGAGCTTGTTCGAAGAAGTTGACACGGACAAGTCACCGCGCAAGAAAAGTCGCTCTGCGGAAAAACGTAAAATGAAAGCCAAGTTTAAAGTTCATGCCGGCCGCGGCAAGAAAATGACTGGTTGAGATGAACGCGCTTGCCGAGCGGTTAATTGTTGCCGTGGTTGCCACATGAAATAAAAATAGAGCCTTTCGGCTCTATTTTTCGTTTTACTCAATGTCAAGTAGTTCGACATCAAAAATGAGCGTTGCAGAAGGTGGGATCGGGCCCGTCCCCTTGGTGCCGTACGCCAGAGTACTCGGAACGAAAAGGCGCATTTTCTGACCCACAACCATCAGTTGCAGTCCTTCTTGCCAGCCTTTGATAACCTGGTTTAGGCCAAACGTAATTGGCTCTCCACGTTTGTATGAGCTGTCGAACACGGTGCCATCCAGCAGTTTGCCTTCATAATGCACTTTCACTCGGCTGTTCTCGCTTGGGTGCTCAGTGCCGGTTCCGTCTTCCAGAATCAGGTATTGCAGCCCGCTATCGGTGGTTTTCACACCTTCGTGTTTACTGTTGTCTGCCAGAAATGCCTGACCTTCAGCAAAATTGACGTCGGCCGCTTTGTGGTTGTTCCACATCCGATAGATAAAAAAACCAGCCAGGATAAAGACAATAATAGGAATAACAAACTTAGACATAGAAACAGGTTCCTTGTTTATTCAGGTTGTTGAGTCAGGAAATTAATGGTGTTGGCGATATCGTTGATGTCACGGTGTGCTGAGGTATTGATCAAGTACTGGCCATTGACGATGAACGTCGGCACTGCATTAATCTCGCCCTTTTTAGAGACATTTTCGGCCACTTTCATTTCACTGAACAGTAGCTTCTGCTGAGACTCATCCAGTTCGTAAGGGCTTGTCAGGTTACGCTCATGGAACACTTTCTCGATCGCAGCCTGACGTTCACTCAGTGTTGAGCCATCGCCCATTTGTACTGCCGCAAACAGCGCCTCCATCATGGTGTGATCGGGATCCTTGTGTAATTGCATCACCGCCGCATAGTACATCATAGCGCCGATTTGCGCGCTTTGGTTGAAGGTAACGTGCAACCGGCCGATTTGCTGATTGGTCAGCTTTTCCAGTTCAGGGAGCATCGATTCCATTTGGCGACAGTGACCACAGTTAAGAGAAAACACCTCCGTTACCTGTGGCAACTTGTACACAGACAGGTCAGCGGGTAACTGAGAGTACTGTTTGCCCTCGATAGGTTGCTTGTCGTCACTACAACCTGCGAGCAAGGTAAGCGATGAAAGCAGAGCGATGACGTAAGCGGAAAACTTTTTCATAATTCACATCGTTAGAAAATAAAAGTAGTGCGATTTTAGCGGTATGCGAGCCGGGTTAAAACCGGTAACCCGTCAGTAAAGCGCGAATTTTTGTAACCAGAGGCAAATTTTTATCCAAATTTCAGCGTATTCCATAAAACTGGCTAAAGGATTGCATACAGTAGCCGATAACTTAATCGAGTTTGATATCAGTGAACGGTATAGCCCATGAAGTATTATGTTTATCCTCTTATTTTGCTGCTGGCTGGTTGTGGCACGTTACCAGCGGAAGTGAAAAAATGGGGCTCCATGTTGGAGACGGCCCCGCAGAATGACTCTGAGCTAATGCATCCTGAATGGCGCAAACCGGCGTTGACATCAGGGACGGGAAGTTACAGCGCGTATAACACTCAGCCAAGCCAGCCCCAGCCTCGCAACTATGGCAGCAACAGTTATCACGAACTACAGAATTTTCTCGCCAGCAATGGGGTAGATTACGAAGTGCTGCCGGGTGAATACATCATGGTCAAACTCAATAACACAGTGAAGTTCAATACCGGTTCTGCACGTGTGCTTCAGGAGTCTGGCAGTTGGCTCGATTTGGTAGGGCGATATCTTGCCACTCAACCTGATATTGACGTGGTGATCGATGGCCACGCAGACAGTACGGGAACGGCCAATTTTAACGATGGTCTTTCCAAACGTCGGGCGGCAGCGGTCAAAGATCGTTTAGTGCGCAACCAGGTTTCACAGACGTCGATTTTTACTCGTGGTTACGGTGAATATGTGCCAGCCTGCACTAACAAAACGTCGGCGGGTCGTTCCTGTAACCGACGGGTGGAAGTTCGCTTTATAGTGTCGAACAACTAACCTATTGATAATATGAATAAAAGCCAGCATTAAGCTGGCTTTTTTGCTTCGTGGCGCGAACTAACTCTAAAGGATGACGTGTTTCACGTTTGAGACGTTTCGATCTCGCAATACTTTGAAATAACCCTGCAACTTGTGCCAACATTCGCGTTACTCAACATAAAGATTACAATCATAAAAATGTCAGTCAATATCTCTTCATCAGGAGTGGAAGTGGCGGTCGGTGACGCTGATCAGCTGGTTTCCACCACAGACTTACAAGGTGTTATTACCTACTGTAACGAAGCCTTCTGCCGTATTGCCGGGTTCACTGAAAGTGAATTGCTGGGCCAACACCATAATATTGTCCGTCACGCCGACATGCCCAAAGCGGCGTTTGCTGACATGTGGAAGCACCTCAAAGCAGGTAACGCTTGGCGTGGAATAGTGAAAAACCGAACCAAGGGCAACGGCTACTATTGGGTAGATGCTTATGTCACCCCAATATACGAAAACGGAAAGGTATCGGGTTATCAGTCGGTTCGCGTTAAGCCAGAACGCAAGTGGGTCAATATTGCCGCAAAGGCGTATCGTAGCCTGATCGCAGCGGAAAAAGGCCAACGCCAGTTTAAGCTTAAGTTACCGGATCCGGTTCGCTACGCGATTCTATTGGGCTCGCTGACTGCGCCTTTAGTCAGCCAGATGCTGGCGGTTGAGGGGGGGCTGCCGTGGTTACTCAACGCGTTGCCTTTGGGGGTGATTGCCGTGTTGTTCCGTCAGGAATTGTTTTCAACCCCTTCAAGACTGAGAGCACTGCAAAGCCGTTACGACAGCATTAGCCGTTTGATTTACTCCGGTGACGAGTTATTTTCTCCGGCCGATTACCATCTGAAGATGTCGTCAGCCCGTATGCGCACGGTGCTGGGCCGGATGACCGATTCTGCTTTGCCGCTACAATCCATGGCGGATGAACTGAGTGACACCACATCAGAAGTCTCTCAGGCACTGAATCAACAGGTCAAAGATATTCGGCAGGTACGTGATGCGACAGAAGAGATGCAAAGCTCTGCGAACACCGTTTCTGATAGTTCTCATAATGCTCATACTCTGATTGGCGAAACACTCAACAGTTGTGCGCAGGCGAAAGAGACCATCGACCTGACGCAACAAAACCTCGATCTGCTGAGTGAACAAGCTGAGAAAGCGACACAAACTACGTATCAGCTGAGTGACAAAGCGCAAAATGTCAGCCAGTTGATGGAAGAAATTGGTGGCATTGCGGAACAAACTAACCTGCTGGCGCTAAACGCGGCGATTGAAGCTGCGCGGGCGGGAGAGCAGGGAAGAGGCTTCGCAGTGGTGGCTGATGAAGTCCGTGCACTGTCGGGACGAACGCAAAATGCCACTCTCCAGATAAAAAGCAGTATCGATGAAATGCTGGCGACCATTCAGCAATGGCAAGGTGATATTCTCGCCAATAAAGAGCAGACGGATAAATGTGGCACCATCGCTGACCAGAGCTCACTGCGATTGGCGGAAGTAGAGCAGATGATGCAATCCATGAGTGACCTAATGACAGACGTCGACGCAACTGCGGCTAAACAACGCCAATTGTCAGAAGAAGTGAATCAGCATATTCACTCAATTGCGTCTGCCGCCGAGCAGAATCTGGCCGCAACCAGTCAGGTCGAACACAGCAGTCAGTCGCTGAAGTCTCATGTGGATGAATTCAGACAACTGGCGTATCGATTTGAAGAACGCTAATAAAGCTGACAATCCCCGCTCACCGGCGGGGATTGTTTTACTAGCCTGAAGTATCTCGTGCGGATGGCATGGTTCAGCAAAGCGCTTCAAACTCTGCAATGGCGCCTTTTAATAAAGTAGTTATCGAGAATGTCGTTAGGTTAATGGAAGCCATCGAATGGCAATACCGGTAACGCCTCTCTGTTTAGACAGAGACTCCAAAAAAGCAGCCAGCGTCGATTTACCGCTGTCTGAAGGCGTTCAGAGAAAGACAAGGATCCGCTTGCGCTTTTCTTTGAATCAACGCGAGAATTTTTCTACTAAAGGTTTGCGGAGACGCTGATGTCTTTCTCGGGGGAATGTGGCTGACGGTAATCTTTTATCGTACAAAAAAGCCCTGCTCAATGAGCAGGGCTTTGTTTAATTATTGGCGATTATGCCAGCAGTTCTTTAGCTGTGTTCACAACGTTTTCTGTTGTGAAGCCAAACATCTTGAACAGCTCACCTGCCGGTGCAGATTCGCCGAAGCTGGTCATGCCGATGATGCGACCGTCAAAGCCTACATACTTGTACCAGAAGTCTGCGATACCCGCTTCAATAGCGATGCGTGCTGTGACGTCTGATGGCAGTAC
>NZ_WXWO01000015.1:0-24920 GCF_009904845.1 Vibrio sp. V38_P2S17PM301
ATTTATTGAATTTAGTGTGTTTTACTTGGGTTTGTAATGTGGTTGGTTGCTTTTTATAAACTTGATTGAGAGCTTTTGTGATCTTGGTCAATGTATTGGATGATATATGTCTTGATGTTTCTAGGACTTTTTTGTCTTTGTTGTTTATGCGTTTTTATTAATTATTTTTTTTCAGTGCCTTGTATTGTTGTGATTAACAGTTGGCTGCTTTTGTTGAAAAGTAAATATAAAGAATGTCGTCTCTCTATGACCTATACATATTATTGCTTAACGTATGAACGGTTAATCTCCGGTTTTGGTTTTCAGTTTGTATCAAGCAGTCTTATTAGTTGGCTTTAATCCGACTGTTGAATAAACAAGAAGTTAAATTTCACAACAAAGGATGGATATTATGAACGTACTTAAAAAAACGGGTACGCCTCAGGGTGAAACACAAGATGAGTCTTTGGCTTCAACGGAATACTACCAAGTACTTCAACAGCAAACCGCAGCTGCTGTTCAAGGCGTGATCAGTGATGAGGTCTATGCACTGCAGTTCCCGCCGCAAGGGGGGTTTTTGTATGAATGGCAAAACCTCAATAACATATTTAACCGTGGGACGTACGATCTTATCACTGGCAATGTTAAGCCAGGCAACATTGAGGGAGCGGCGGAGTTAGATGTTGAAGGTAGCTTCCTTGTTGACTACGTGCAGGTCTTGTCTGGTATCGAATATTCTCTGAACAACGCAGACACGGCGAACATGAACGAAGTGCAGAATAACGCACAGGCGCAGCAAGCGACGATCGTTCAGGACTATCAGAACACCTATGGCACGATCACCGAAGCGCAACTGAACGAGGCTAAAGAGGTTGTCGGTTCCTGGGGTGTGGCTACCAAATATGACTACATTATCTCTTATGTGATGGGGTCTCAGTGGAGTGGGCGTACTGCCGCTAGCAAACCGCCTCTAACCTACAGTGAAATGTCATCAGCACGCGATCTGAAATTATTGCTGCCAGCACGTCCGGCGTCTTCAGATCGAGTGATAAATGATGTGTCGTTGTATTTGAATATGACTCAGAGCGTTAATACTTTGCAAACGCAAATGCAAAACGGCTCCTGGACAGTAGCACAGGCACTGAACAACACCCGTTATCCTTCTGAGCAAAATGGTGGTATGAAAACCTTTAACCCGGTGGATGGTTCTGTTGATACTAAGTACCGCACAGGATGGAAGATCAACAAAGCGATTGCTGACATCAAAAATGATCTGAACAACGAGAGTCGTGTGATTGAGTTTAAGATGACTACGTCTGAGGCTTCGGGATCGCGCATGGATGTCAGTATCAATGGGCAGGCTGGGATCAGTGTCGGCTCATGGCTTAAATTCTCGTTGGGTACCAGTTTCTCTTATGATATGTCGACGTTTGAAGGTACCAGTCGTGATGCAGAAATTACCGTGCAGTATAAAGGCTACTCAATTGTTCCAATCAGTGTTCTGGCGTGGCAGCAGGACATCGACGAAGGCTGGTACAATGGGGAAATTATCCGACAGGCGGTAGAAAACGAAGGGAAAGACGTCAGCGGCTTTAAGTTCTCTTCGCAAACGTCACTACCGTTTAACTTTGATTCGTTGAGTGAGGGCGGTGATTTTGGTTGGTTGAACAATGTCATTATCAGTAATTACCCGACCATCACCATCAAGTACAAAAATGCGGATTTTAATAGCTTTAAGCAAGCATGGAGTACTCACACATCTGGGAACCTGAAACTGTTTGGTTTTATTTCTCTGGGGTCATTTGATGCGGGGGCTTCTGGCAGCAGCTATGAGCAGGGGGCAACCAACAATGAGTTTACACTGACGTTCAGTCCGTCTCAGGAAATTTTGACCGTACCTGAGTTCCAGCACCAAGGCTTCGTTATCGCAGGAGCGGTAACTAACCCTGGTTCGAAATAGTCGCAGTGTCTTGACTATCGAACTGCCACTTAGACGTTAAGGCTGGAGGAGATATTCTCCAGCCTGTTTTCCGTTTTTGTTAATAGTAAGTACACGACAGATATTGAGCAAAGGTATCGTTTAATACCTCCAGATTGGTGGGTGAGAACAAGGATAAATCCAATGTTTACTCGCGGTTTAACCCTTTGGTGTATTTTAGGATGGCTGATTACGTTCAGCGCCTATACGCAAGTGCCGTGTGAGGTTGAATCTGCGGGGTACGACCATGCTTGCATGCAAGGCGTGCAGCCAATCAAGCGTGAAGTGGGAACGAACACGGCACTGAGGAGCGACACGGATTACGAGGCTCTGGGTGGATACTATCAATATGTAACCCAAGAGTTTCGCAAAGTGTTGCCTCCGAGTCTGGATGATAATGTGGCGGTGGTACTGGATCCTGAATATGCTCGTTTCCCATATTGGTATGTGAACGAAAACCTGATTTTTAATCAATACACTTATGAATATGTTAGCTCGCGAGTGTTGCCTGGGCCTGTTTTGGGTACGGTAGAGTTATCAGAGGGTAATGGCTTTACCAATGCCTACATTCAAGTCCTGTCCGGAACGACCTACCATTTAAGTATCTGGCAACAAACGCTCTTGTCTCAACAGCAGAAATCACTGGAACAACTCAGCAATAACATTGTGCAAACATATGAGCAAATCTACGGTGTGATCACTGACGCTCAGATCGAAAGTGCCAACACAGCGCTCACCGAGTTTCAGGTTGGGATATCCACCAAGTTGGATTTTGTGTTCACCTATGTCATTGGCTACCTTTGGAGTGCACGCGATCAACAGAACCTGGCACCTCTCAGTTTTACCCAATTGGTTAACTTGCCAAACCTAATCAGGTATCTGCCTGAGATGCCCGCAGACGGAGCGATACTACTGCCTACAATAACGCTGTATTTTCATCTGTATTCCCGGGTTAAAGCGGTAAACGATACGTTGCAAGTCAACACTAATGCGCTAGACCAAACACTGGACAATGCGCAGCACCCTACACATGCCAACGGTGGGATTGAAGTGTTCGATCCGGTGAACGGAAAAGTCTCGCCAAACCTGTTGCCAGGGTATGCGATAGGTTTGTCATTGGCAGAAATTCAAAACGCACTCAGTGATAAAAGCCGGGTGATCAGTCTGAGCTTTACTGTCAGTTCGGACTCAAAACGTCAACAGACGATAGAAGCGGGGGCTTATCCGATGCAGGGCAAGGTTATGTTCTCGAACGACCAAGGTCAGGCAGTTAACCTGGGGGAGATTGCATCGGACGGAAAAGTCACGATTGATGTCGTCTACCAGGGGTATATTTACGTGCCGATATTCAGAGCAGATTTCAGTTCCAGTTCGGCAAGTGGCTGGTTTTATAGCAACCCTATCTGGCAAGCCAGCCAAAACTGTGGACGAGCGGTTACAGGCTATCATTTCGTTGTCCCACCGCCTTTTAATTTCAGTGAACTTGCTCAAGGGGGCGACTTCGGTACGTTAAGCGGGGTATTGATTGCAAACTCGCCGCAAGTGACGATATCGATCCAGCCTTCCTCGACAGCGCAAGGAGAGATCAAGTCGATGGCTGACAGTTTGGGAATGGGGAGTATACGGATTGAAGGTGTACCTTTAGTCGGACGCCTCAATCAGCGTTTTCACCACGTCAGTGTGACGTTGCCCAAAGAGAAGTCATCGGGTGAGCCGGTATATTTTGTCGTCACCGATTCACAAGATGACGATGACGAGAAGTCAAAACCGGTCACGGTGCCAGCGGAGATGCAGATGGCGGACGTATTACTGGCCTCCATACTGTACCCGGGGAGTCAAGAAGATACAGTATCCGCAAAATGCGAGAATGAAAAAGGAACGAGCCTGGCGCAAGGTTATTCACTCTGAAGCTGCAGATAGTGGACGCACAAATCTTGAAACGCTTTCGCTTGTGGTGAGATTGTGCGGTCATTCAAAGTGAAAATGCCAATCTGCCTTTTTAAGGGCGGATCGATAAGCGGGATCCATACGAGGCGAGTTTCGTTAGTCGGAAACGCCAGTTTCGGCAGTGTGGTGATGCCTATCCCTAATTCCAGAACAGAGAATAATGAGGTGATATTTTCGACGGAGTAGAGCGCTTGCGCACTCAAGGCTCGAGCCGGTGTTGGATCAAGTAAAGTGCATGTTCCATTTCTAATAAAAGGTTGTTTTAACAGAGTCTGCCACTCAATACCTTCTGGATGATTGGCGATAGGGTTGTCTTTTAAACACACAACGCCAATCGGATCGGACAGCAGCGGTGTAAACTCGATAGTCCTGTCATCCAGATGAGATGGATTACCGAGTGCTAAGTCGACCTCTCCGGACAACAGACGGGCTTCAACCCCTGATGCGTTGTCGTCAATCAAGCTCACTTCAACATTTGGAAACTGTTCACAGAACGCGCCTAAAACACTAGGAATAAGCTTGGCAGCTACGGAAGGTACGCTAGCGATACGGACCCGGCCTTGCTGACCAGCGGCTGCGGCCTTCAAGTCGTTATCCAGTGCATTGTAGATGTTCAGAAACTGAATGATCTTAGGCAAACAGATTTCACCGAAGGGTGTCAGCTTGGATTTATTGCCCGGCTCAAATAGAGTTTGCCCGAGGAGTTTTTCCAGTTCTTTGATGGATGTTGATAACGCCGCCTGGGAACGGTTTGCTCGATGGGATGCGGCGCGAAAGCCTCCTTCTTCGACCACCATCACAAAATGCTTTAATTGTTGAAGTTTGATACTCACGATAAAAACCTTAGTAATCCCTTTATTTATCTTGTTGTTAATAGTGGTGATAGATTTTCCTTATCAAATGTAAGAAATTTACCGTTCGATTTATCACGTGTCAATGTGCAGTATTTAACCATCTTGAAACATAGTTTTTACAAAGGTTGAAAGGCACGTAATGACTTCTACCCACAAATACTCAGTTAAGACAACGCTGTTTGCGTCTAAAGCGCCATTGGAATGGGCCATTGTTAACAATGGCACCTTATATACTGCCCAAATCCCAATTAATGAGTCAGGTGCTGTCGTGGAAGGCGGTATCGAAGCCCAAACTCGTCAAACCTTCAATAATTTGGTTCACACACTGGAATGTGCAGGGGAATCGCTCGACTCTGTCCTGCAAGTACTGATTTATGTGACCGATCGTGAGTATCTGAAAACCGTTAACCATATCTACGCCGAATACTTTGAAGCACCTTACCCAAATCGTGCTGCCATGGTCGTAGCGGGGTTGGCACGCGAAGAAATGCTGGTGGAGTTTGTGGTGTACGCCTCAGCAAGCCAACCAGAGTAGAGAACAATAATCAGAGCCTCATGTTTAGGCTTTACCAGTGAGATTAGTGGGTTGGTGGAAAGCCACCGAACGTCAGGAAGAATAAGGACAGAGCAATGACTTTTATCAATAATGTTCAAGCAGACAGATCTCTTTACATTGCAGGTGAATGGCAAGCTGGTATCAATGCCATTGCCAATATTAACCCTTCAGACATCAGTGAAAACTTAGGTGACTTTGCTCAGGCGAGTGAAGGACAAGTTGAACACGCCATTCAAGCAGCGAAAGTCGCGCAACCAGAGTGGGAAAAAACGCCGATTGAACGCAAACAAGCGGTTCTGCAGGCGATTGGGAATGAGCTGATAGCACGTTGTGATGAGCTTGGTACGCTGCTTTCGCGTGAAGAAGGTAAACCTTTTGCTGAAGGCCGCGGTGAGATCTATCGCGCGGGTCAGTTCTTCCAGTATTTTGCGGCGGAAGTGCTGCGTCAAATTGGTGATAACGCAGCTTCTGTCCGTCCAGGCGTCTCCGTTGAGGTGACTCGTGAAGCCGTTGGCGTTATCGCCATTATCTCTCCCTGGAACTTCCCAACCGCGACTGCTGCTTGGAAAATCGCGCCAGCGCTTGCTTTTGGCAATAGCGTAGTATGGAAGCCCGCCAATCTGACTCCGGCAAGTGCGGTTGCGCTGACGGAGATCATCCATCGTCAAGGCTTGCCTGCAGGCACATTCAACCTTGTCTTGGGCAGCGGTTCGCAAGTGGGCAACACGCTTATCAACTCGAAAGATATACATGGAGTGAGCTTTACCGGTTCTGTCGATACCGGACGTAAAGTCGCTGCCGCGACTGCACCGAATTTTGTACGTTGTCAGTTAGAAATGGGCAGTAAGAACGCGCTGGTGGTTGCCGATGATGCAGACATCCGGATCGCTGTCGAAGCGACCATTGCAGGCTCTTTTTCTGGTGCTGGTCAGAAGTGTACTGCGTCTTCGCGTTTGATCGTTATGGACGGCATTCACGATGCTTACGTTGAAGCGCTGATCAAACGTATGAGCGAACTAAAAGTCGGTCATGCGCTAGAAGAAGGCATTTTTATGGGGCCAGTGGTTGATGATAACCAACTGAATGCCAACTTCGAATGGATTGAGAAAGCTCGGCAAAGTGGCGCTGAGTTGGCATTTGGTGGAGAGCGTCTGCATCTGCAACACGAAGGCTTCTACATGTCACCGACGCTTTTCCTTAATACACAAAACCACTGGGAAGTGAACCAAGAAGAAGTGTTTGCACCAATGGCGAGTGTGATTCGAGTGCCTGATTTGGAGGAGGCGATTGCCGTGGCGAACGATACTCGCTTTGGTTTGACGGGCGGCATTATTACTCAAAGTCTCCGCAACAGTGCCATCTTCAAGCAACAAATACAGACAGGTTGTGTCATGGTCAATCTGCCCACTGCGGGCACGGATTATCACGTGCCGTTTGGTGGTCGCAAAGAATCAAGCTTTGGTCCACGTGAACAAGGTCAGTATGCGAAAGAGTTCTACACCGTGGTGAAAACCGCTTATCAACGTCCTTACTAAGTAATTGAAATAGGGTAGTTGAGTATTCGTCTACCCACCTTAAAGGCTCATCAATGTTTAAGGAGTGGTTATGTACCAACAACGGATTGTGATTGACGGATTGCAGTACTGCAATTGGGATCGAGAATACTTTCAAACGCTGAAGGCAAGCGGCATTACAGCTGTGCATGCCACGATTGTCTATCACGAAAATGCACGAGACACCCTCACTCGCTTTGCTGAATGGAATCTGCGCTTCGAGCAAAACGCAGACTTGATTATGCCAATTCACTCGATGGCGGATGTAGAGAAAGCAAAAGCAGAAGGCAAAGTCGGTGTCTTCTTTGGTGCGCAGAACTGTTCTCCCATTGACGATGAAATTGGCTTAATTGAGGTCATGCGCCGTCAGGGCTTGCTGATTATGCAATTGACGTACAACAACCAAAGTTTGTTGGCGACAGGGTGTTACGAGCAGAACGACTCTGGCGTAACACGATTTGGAAAGCAAGTCATCGAAGAGATGAATCGTGTTGGTATGATCATCGATATGTCACACAGCGCAGAGCGATCAACGTTGGAAGCAATTGACTTTTCGTCTCGTCCAATTTGCATCAGTCACGCTAACCCAACTTTTGCTCATGATGCACTGCGCAACAAATCCAACACTGTCATTAAGGCTCTGACCGAGCGCGGTGGATTGATCGGCTTTAGCTTGTACCCATTCCATTTGCCGAATGGTAGCCAATGTACGCTAGAAGATTTCTGCCAGATGGTTGCAAAGACCGCAGACCTGTTTGGGGTAGAACACCTAGGTATTGGTAGTGATCTTTGTTTAAACCAACCACAACAAGTGCTTGAGTGGATGCGTAATGGCCGTTGGTCAAAAGCAATGGACTACGGCGAAGGGGACGCAAGCAATGCGGGTTGGCCTGATGCGCTGCCTTGGTTTAGCGGTAGCAAAGGAATGGAAAATATTTACAACGGCTTAAAGTGCCATGGATTCAGTGAATCCGAGGCAGGAAAAATCCTGGGTGAAAACTGGTTTAACTTTTTGAACGAAGGGCTAGACGCTAACTAGGTTGTGTAACCCAAGTAAACATGGAGTAGCCCGCTCAAAAAATAATAACAAGGCGGGTGTTAACGTCACTTTTTGCAGCCGTTATGGCCGCTGCAATTAACCTCTGGAGTCAGAGTATGTCTGATTTAACCAATAGCATGAAAGCTTCTGCGATGAGTGTGTCATCGCAGAAGCACCCAGCGCAACATTGCGACACATCAGGAACAGTAAATTCACCAGATAAGTTAGGGTTGAGCAATCCTGCGCTATGGTACAGCGGCGGCTTTATTGCTCTGTTTGTTGCCATCGCACTCTATGATGGTGAACTGCTTTCAACCCTCGTTAATACGGGTTTTGCATGGTCGGTGAAAGTCTTCGGTCCGTATTGGCAAATACTGCTTCTTCTCACTTTTCTTATTGGTCTTGGCTTGGCTGCAGGGCGAACAGGCAAGGTGATTTTAGGTGGAATAACGAAGCCTGAAATGGATGGTTTCCGTTGGATGGCCATCATCTTCTGTACGCTTTTAGCAGGCGGTGGCGTATTTTGGGCGGCGGCAGAGCCTATCGCGCATTACGTGAGTCCACCACCTTTGTATGGTCCGCAAGACAATCCTCAGCAAGCTGCTATTAACGCGTTGTCACAGTCGTTTATGCATTGGGGGTTCCTGGCATGGGCAATCGTTGGCAGCTTAACCTCTATCGTGGTGATGCACTTGCACTACGATAAAGGTTTGCCGCTAAAACCTCGTATTTTGCTTTATCCAGTATTGGGTGAGAGAGCGCTAAAAGGTCAAACGGGGGCATTGATTGATGCGTGCTGCATCATTGCGGTAGCAGCGGGGACAATTGGCCCAATTGGATTCTTAGGCTTGCAAGTTAGTTACGCGTTAAATGCGTTATTTGATGTTCCCGACGGTTTTACCACACAACTGATCATCATTCTGTTTGCGATTGTGCTGTATACCGTATCGGCTTTGAGTGGTCTAAATCGTGGTATGCAAATGCTGAGTCGGTACAACGTGATCTTAGCAATGGCATTGATGGTCTACATTCTGCTGTTTGGTCCAACAGACTTTATCTTCAATGGTTACATTCAAGGTGTTGGTACCATGCTAGATAACTTCATTCCAATGGCGACTTATCGTGGTGATGAAGGGTGGCTAAGCTGGTGGACGGTATTCTTCTGGGGCTGGTTTCTGGGATATGGACCGATGATGGCGATCTTTATTGCTCGTATCTCACGTGGCCGCAGCATTCGCCAAATCATTTCGACCATCAGTATTGTTGCGCCACTGACCACTTGCTTCTGGTTCACAATCGTTGGTGGGTCGGGCTTGGCGTTTGAAATTGCGAGCCCAGGTAGTGTAAGTACGGCATTTGAAGGGTTTAACTTACCAGGGGCGTTGCTCGCCGTTACTCAACAGCTACCAGTGCCGATGCTGGTGTCAATCTTGTTCTTGATTTTGACTACCATCTTCATCGTAACTACGGGTGACTCGATGACGTACACCATCAGTGTGGTGATCAGTGGTGAGACGGAGCCAAATGCCATTATTCGTACCTTCTGGGGGGTGGCAATGGGCATCACGGCACTGATTCTTATCTCGCTCGGCTCTGGTGGCGTTTCAGCCTTGCAGTCCTTCATCGTGATAACAGCGGTTCCAGTGTCGTTAATCTTGTTGCCATCACTTTGGAATGCTCCGCAGATCGCCATCAAGATGGCTAAAGAGCAAGGGCTATAAATTCTTAAAAATCACATTCAATAACGTGGAGCTTGTGCGGGTGTCTCCTCTTGTACCAGTACAAGTCTAGATTCTTACAATAAAAAATAGGTGGTGAGCAAAATGGATGCACATCGTTCTACTTACACTGAAGTAAAACTTCGCGATGCCGATATTGTGATGGCACCAGACAGGCTAGGCGCTATGCACCAGAACCGAATCAGCTTTGTCCGAAGCTTGATTCGAAAAATGGCGAGTCAAGAGTGGCAAGTGAGCAAACATGAGTGGCAACTGTGCCCACGTGGATTTGGTCATGTGATCTACAAATTGGTGACTCCAGCACACGTTTACCATTTGGTGGTGTTTTGTGACGAAATTGCCGATGAAGAGCGTAATGACCGAGTCATTGCCGAAAAATGGGACGTGACTTTTGCCCTCGTGAAGGGTGAAGTCAATGTAGAGCTTCTAGAGCAACTCAGAGACAATGTACCATTGCAAGAGGCCGGACGTAACCCGAACAACGTGTTGGTTCTCGCACGTGCGAATAAGAGTGTTCGTGTATTTGAACACATTGTTCGCGCGTTATCAAAAGGAGAACAACCAGAACCTAAAGAGCTCGCAGACGTCGGCTACATCCTACGAACCACCGCGGTTTATGGTAATGGCAAGTTTGGTATTGCCGACTTCAAATTGCTGGAGAACAACCCAGACTTTAGTCAGTCTTTCAGTGCGCAAATGTGTGCGGTTTACATGCTCAGAGAGTTCAGCCTTGACTGGGTGCATTACCTGGCTTATCAACAGGGCGGAGGCAACGCCATTACGCTTCATAAAGGCTTGCAGCGCTATCTTGGTGTGGGCAACGCGACAGGTTTAGGCATGGCGCCATATTTGATCAACCACCCATGTGTTGTCGATCAATGGATGACATCACGAGAGCGTGCCATTGCGAACGTACTGGTACAGCCATGTGACGCCGTAGCGTTAGAGATACCTCTGCAAACGTTACTTTCAAAAGCACAGCGCCACCTAGAACAAGTGGTTACGATCAACACACATCAAGATAAACTTAACCATCAGGCGAAAGAGGACATCAAAACGTTACAAGTCAATTTGAATGCGTTGATGGTCGCGCATTCAAATTGGGCGAGTTTAATTGAGCAAACCTCCACAATAAGTTTGGAGGCCCAAGAAATCCTAATATCATGTTTGATTGAACTCTACCCAGCTTTGGTTGATGAATTTGAAAACCAGATGAACACTGACGAGTCACTTTCGATCCCCGGGGGAAAAAGTGTTCAGGATGTTCTGCAAGTGCTAGAACACCGATATCGCTGGTCGATTGACGCCGATTACTCGCTACCGGAGAACAACTATTGGTTTTGGTACCGATCGCAAGATAAAGAAGAGCCAAGACTCGGTGTTCGTGGAGAAGAGATTGGAGAAGAGCGAGAACTGCCACTCGATATTGGTCGACAAGTAAACCGTCTTTACCGCACGCTACAAAAATGCCAATCAGAAACGTCATTAGCGGAGTTCTTGCTGACAAAGCCTCAATACCGTGCGATTACGCGTCGGGTGTGGACGCTTGGCAATCGTGCCATGGGTGATATCCAAATGAACGTACTTCGTAAAGATGCGTTACCAATGCATTTGCTTCGCTGTAAGTTGGCCATTTTCGGCGCGACAAAGTTTGACCCGCGCTCAGACCGCTGGGTCCGTGTGACCTTTTTCCAAGGCGCCCCGTTACTCGATGAAATTCACGACCCGAATCACACCGATACATGGATTTTCCCAATCATGCCAGAACGAGGGGATATCGAGCGAAGCAACAATCAAAGAATCGATGGAGGTGTTGCATTATGATTGTCTCTCACAATGAGCTGGTTGCTGCGGTAAACAGAGCGTTCCTTGGTATGCGCCGCCACTGTGGCGAAGCGGATTTAATCGCCAACATGGTAGCGGATCTGCAGATGGTGGGATTAGGTGGTGTCAGGCATTTTAATAATGCCAGTACGTTTCTCAATCTGGATTCAGACTGCGCTGTCTCTATCAACAAGCACACAGAGTCGAGCATTGATGTTTCGCTAAACAACAGCAGCGTAGCGTGCCATCTGCCTGTGGTATTAGATTTTGCACTGGAGAAAATGATCAACAACAAATCCGCAACAATTATACTTCGCCAATGCCACAACCGCTGGCTGGCTTACAGCGAACTGGTAAAACTCTCCTCGAAGGGGATTGCATGCCGCGCTCAATGGGTGAATGGATCCAGCCCAAAGCGAACCTTGTATGTATTGAACCGAGGACACGTTGCTCCAGAAGTGTTTTTCTCCGAACAGGTGAATGAGGATCATGGCGCTGATTCTCACAGCATGATCATAGAGCTGTCGGTGTATGATTTCGACATCGAGGTAAGCTCACAGGGATACTCCACTCATATCGAAGGGGAAGAGCTCAATCTCGCGCAAGCCGAGTCTTGGGAAAAAGGCATATTTGTCGACGATGCCGAATGGGAAGTATTGAAACAAACGGCGACGGTTTTTCTGGTTGAAAACAGCGAACGCTCAATTCAAGGCGCTGGGGAACAACAGACGTATAACCTGATGGCTAATTGAGCCACGAAGATGGTACCGTGACACAAAGTGGGCGAATAGCAGGTTTGTGGTCATAAGCTGCTTGGAAGAGAAACGCCAGCGAGTGCCGGCGTTATCGAAAGATCCTTACTGCTCTGAACGGCGTGATGGGCCTTTTCTTCGGCGAGGTGGACGAGAGGGCATATCTGCTTACTCGCTGTTCTTATTCGTCGATTGGCGCTTGCTTTTAGGCACGTAGTTAAGGATTGAGATTGGCACTTCTTTGCGCGGTTTAAACCCTTCAATCTCGCGTCGCTCGATCAAATGACCCAGACGACTTTCGATCATGCACAGGTTTTTGAAGTTGTCTTTTGATACAAAAGACACCGCTTCCCCTTGCGCGTTTGCGCGCCCGGTACGACCGATACGGTGAACGTATTCATCAGCAGGGTAAGGTAGATCGTAGTTGACAACTCGCGGCAGATCTTCAATGTCGATACCACGTGCGGCAACACCAGTCGCGACGAGAAACTTCACCTTGCCTTGTTTAAAATCGGCCAACACTTGTTCGCGAATGGCCTGGCTACGGCCACTGTGGAAAGCCTCAGCTTCAATGCCTCGTTTCTCAAGTTGAGACACCAGTTTCGCAGCACCGTGTTTGGTCTCGATAAAAATCAGCGTCTGCTGCCAGTTAAAGTGTGTGATCATATGCGCCAATAAGCTGGACTTCATGTCTTTATCCACCGTAACCAGCCATTGCTCAATATTCGATTTGGAGGCGCTGTGCTTCGCGATCGTAATTTCTTCCGGGTGGGTAATGGCGGATTTCGCCAGATCGCGTACAGGGTTTGACAAAGTCGCTGAAAACAGCAGATTTTGCACATCTTCAGGCAGGCGAGCGATAATTTTATTGATGTCTTCGATGAAGCCCATGTCTAACATGCGGTCGGCTTCGTCCAGCACCAGCACTTCAACTTCATCAAAGTGGACCGCTCGTTGACCGTACAGATCGATCAATCGGCCTGGTGTTGACACCAGAATGTCCACACCGTCGATCAGGCGTTGCTTTTGCACCTTATCATCAACGCCACCGAACATCGCCATCGACGTGAGGTTAAGGTACTTCGCATACTGTTTGATGTTGTTATCAACTTGGATCGCGAGTTCCCGTGTTGGTGCCAGAATCAGTGCCCGAATGCGTTTTTTACGTTGGGTTTCAGCTTCGCTGAGTCGATCCAGAATAGGCAAAACAAAACTGGCGGTTTTACCGGTACCGGTTTGAGCGGCGGCGATCAGGTTTTTACCGGATAAGACAATCGGAATGGCTTTCTGTTGGATTGCCGTCGGCTGTTCGTAACCAAGGTCAGTGACCGCGTTTACCAGTGTTTGTTTAAGGCCAAGTTTTGAAAATGACATGGGAATCCCGGATTTGACGAGTAACGATCAGGATCAGTTGGATAAAAGTACTGAACCCGGTTAAGGGCGCGTATTCTAACACGCTGACTCTTTATGCCAATTGAAACTTCAGCAGGAATGTCATGCCGCCTGCCGGATTGAGTGCTGCGGAAATCTCACCGCCTAAATCACGCATGTTGTTGGCCGAAATGGACAAGCCAAGTCCGAGGCCTTCGCCCATCTTTTTGGTGGTGCTAAATGGTTCAAATATCGTCTCCAACTGTGAGGGCTCAACCCCACAACCGTTGTCTGTGATCTGTACTTCAAGTGTGGTATTGGTCTCGCTGACTGAAACCGTCAGCTGAGGAGAAGGGGACACAGCCATGGCATCAATGGCATTCGATATCAAATTTCCCACTACCTGACGCAGGCGTTGCTCTTCCCCCAGCACATCAGGAACCTCGGCCGGTACGCGGATTCGTACATCAATGTTTTCGAGTCTCTGCTGATAGATGCGCAGCACTTCTTGAAGCGCCTCGCTAAAGGAGATAGCTGACAGCCGTTCTGGCTTGTTGTAAGCGAACGTTTTGAGTTGTCGGGTCATGTTTGCCATCCGATCAATCAGCTTATCCATCAGACGGTTATTGGCTTCGATCATTTTTTTATCGCCGCGTTCCATCAACAGTGTGTTGGTGGTCATCAAGGTTCTTAATCCTGTAAGCGGCTGGTTCAGTTCGTGAGTGACGGCACTGGACATGCGCCCAAGCGCGGCCATTTTACTCGCCTCGATCAGCTGCGACTGCGCCTGTTTCAGAGCCTCAGTCCGTTCTTCCACCCGCAAGGAAAGCAGGTCATTGGCTTCTCGCAGTGCTTGTTCCGCCTTTTTCCGCTTGCTGATGTCCGAGACCGTGGCGAGGTAATGTTGTTGGCCGTGAAGTGGAAAACTGGTGAGGGAAAATAAAACAGGGAACAAGGTTCCGTCACTTGTTCGGGCGAGCGTTTCAACACCACTGATCTCCGCCAGCTCGCGGTGTTTATTCAAATCACGCAGTAAATTCAGCGTGGTGGAGCTGTCATTACCCGTATCGAATAACTCCCATGAATTCAGGGCGCGGATCATGTTGTCTGACAAGACAAACAGGCGCTTGGCCATCGGGTTGATGTCAATGATCTGGCCTTCGCCGTTAAGCAATAACAGACCAACTTGGGTCTTGTTGATCATCTGATTTAATCTTTGTTCTGATTCGGTGATCAGTTCCTGAATTCGTTGTTGGCTGATTTCTTTTTGCCGGCGTTGGAAGCGGATCACACCAAGCAGGAAAAACACCAGCATAGCGGTAGACACAATCCAGCCCACCGCCGCCGAAAGTTGATTAATGGGAGCGGTGGGAGAGAGGTAACTCAGTTGCCATTTGAGATCATCAAGACGTACGGTTTGTGCAAAGTAGGCCTTACCATCCAATACCCAGCGGGTCACTTTGCTACCCTGATACAAGCGATCTTGTTGAATTTCGACCTGATTTAGTGGTTCATTGAGCCAGTCTGCGGTGTAGGTATTGCTGCTGGACAAGAAAAAGCGATTGAGATGGTTTTGCAGCAAGATGATGTCCTGGCTGGTTAACCACTGTTCGGTCAGCAGCCGCAAATCGAGTTGAACCACGACAATGCCTGCGATGGTCAGGTTGTCAAAAACCGGTGCTGCCAGATAGTAAAACGGGCTGGCTCCCCGGGTTTTGCTCACCAAAGACGTGCCTTCCCCCTGAGTTTGGATTTGTTCGACAATTGCACGGCGATCGGACAAGCTAATGTGCTCGCCGTCTAGGCTTGCCGAAAGAATGTTTCCCTGATCGGACAATATGTACCAGCCTTTAGTGTTGGCGGCTTTATCCAGTTGAATCAATTCTTGTTTGAGATCACTGGCATTGGCTCCCGTCCCACTAACCAGTGCGAGGGTATCGGCATTGTTGGTCACCAGATAAGGCAGGTGATAGAAGCGTCGCAGAGCACGGCGTATGTCACCGATGTAATTGAGCAGATTCTGCTGTGAATCGTATTGTGCCTGTTGTGTCAGCCATTGACGCGCAATCTCTTTACTGCCCCAGTGAGCCAGCCAGACAAAGATGGCGGCGACGAGAATCCACATCCATTTGCGTTGCATTATCGTTTTCCACCCCAATCAAGATTCGTACCCAGATTGCTTACTTTGTTATTGATATTAAACCTTACTAAGTAAGAAGTGGGATCCAGCTCCTTTTCTAAAAGCGAGCTTTTGCCTACCGTACAGCAATAAATCGCATCGTAATAAGTGGTAGCAGTAGATGGAAGCAGGATTCGAGGGACGGATTGCCCTCATTGAAGACGATGAGATCGTCAGGCAGGCCACTGGTCAGTGGTTAAAACTGGCTGGTTTTGAGGTTGAAGAGTTTGCCAATGGTGCTGAGGCGCTTAATTCGATCCCAGTGCAAGCGTTTGATGCCGTTATCAGTGATGTACGCTTGCCGGATATTGATGGTATTGAACTCCTCAAACGATTCCAGCACAACGTACCGGATGTGCCGGTCATATTGATCACCGGTCACGGTGATATAGACATGGCAGTCAAAGCGCTTCACCTCGGGGCATTTGATTTTATTGAGAAACCTTTTCAACCTGATCGGCTTTCAGAAGCCACACTTCGAGCGGTGGAACACTTTCGTCATCAGGGATCGGGTCAGCAACGCGAAGAATATCTGGCCAGTATCTCAGGGTTGGAAAAAGTGCTGGTTGGCCAGAGTGATGTCATGCGCAGGCTGCGAGAGCAGGTCGCCCGCGTAGCAAAGATTGACACCAATGTGATCATTTATGGGGAAACCGGATGCGGTAAGGAACTGGTCGCCAACAGTTTGCATCAGGAAAGTGTCAGACGTGCTTACCGTTTTGTTCCGATTAATTGTGGAGCAATCCCAGAAACCCTGTTCGAAAGTGAGCTGTTTGGCCACGAAGCGGGCGCTTTTACCGGGGCCGCTAAGCGCCGTATCGGTAAACTGGAGTATGCAGACAAAGGTACGCTGTTTTTTGACGAAATTGAAAGTATGCCTGCGGCGATGCAGGTAAAAGTATTGCGCAGCCTGCAAGAAAATATCGTTGAGCGGGTCGGAGGCAATCAGCAAATTCCGGTGGATCTCAGAGTCGTGGCTGCGGCCAAAGAGGATCTGCTTGACCACCCTGAATTTCGTCAGGATCTTTTCTACCGCCTGAACGTGGCGCAGATCCACATTCCGCCATTGCGTGAGCGTGGCGATGATGTCTTAATTTTATTCGAGCACTTTTCCCGACAGGCCAACCCGACGAGCCGCGCCGCGAGTGATGCGGATATCCGTGGCCTGCTCGCGTATTCTTGGCCTGGTAACGTGCGTGAATTACGCAACGTTGCGATTCGTTATGCACTCGACAACACCGTTTCGGTGGTTGAATTACTGGCCAGTCGCCCGAGTACCATTATTGAACCGACAGTGTCCGGTGTTCCTTTAGCGATACAACTGCATAACTTTGAGCGAAAAGTGATCCACGAGGCTTTGGTTCGTTACCATGGAAAAATCAACGAAGTAATGCAAGAACTTGATTTACCGAGAAGAACACTGAATCAGAAAATGCAGAAGTTGGGCCTCAACCGCTCAGATTACACCTGATCCCCCATCGGCAAGATTTTGCTTAGCCCTAAAGTTACAAAAAAATAACATTGATCACACCTTGGTCATATTTGTGATGAATAACCCGGATATATCCGAATCCAGATGAGCAAGATTTTGCTCATCTGGATCAACCATAATGAGCATAAACTTGCTCATTTTATGAGAGGTTTTGTTTTATTTCTCATAAAAACAAAGAGTTAAAAACTGGCATCACTATTGCTCTTACTTCATGAGAGTTAACAACCCTTTAACGTGAAACGCACTACACGGAGAGTAATAATGAAAATCAATAAACTCATGAAGACAATGGCGGTCGCACTGGCTTCATTTGGCCTGGTTGCGCAGGCATCGGCTGCTGATGATCGCAGTTACATTCTGGCTACGGCATCCACTGGTGGTACCTATTATCCGGTTGGTGTTGCATTAGCGACATTGAGCAAGGTCAAGCTGAGCCCACAACATCATTTTTCCCTTTCTGCTATCAGCTCAGCCGGTTCAGGTGAAAACGTCAAACTACTGAATGAAAATGAAGCGCAATTCGCGATTCTTCAGGGGTTGTATGGCGCATGGGCCTGGTCGGGCGAGGGGCCGTATAAAGGCGTTAAACAAGAGAAACTGCGTTCAGTCTCAATGCTGTGGCAAAACGTTGAGCACTTTATTGTACGTTCTGAACTGGCTAAGACCGGTTCGGTGACGGATCTGTCTAATCTGGCCGATAAAAAGTTTTCTATCGGAAAGAAAAATTCAGGGACAGAAAATTCAGGACGACAGATCATGAAAGGCCTGAATGTGGATCCGGATTCATTCAATCTGGCTTATATGGGATATGGCGGCAGTGCCAGTGCGTTACAAAACGGGACTATTGATGGCATGAACACACCAGCCGGTGTGCCTGTTGGCGCTGTCACGCAGGCGTTTGCTGCATTGGGGAATGACATTAAGATTCTGGAATTCAGTGATGAGCAGATCAAACAAGCCAACGGCAATTACGAGCTCTGGACCAAATACGTCATTCCAGCCAATACCTACCCAGGCTTGGACAAACCGATCACGACCATCGCCCAGCCGAACTTCCTTGCTGTTCGCGACGACATTTCAGAAGAAGATGTGTATCAGCTAACCAAAGCGATTTATGAAAACCTGCCGTTCTTGCAAGGTATTCACAAGGCAACAAAAGCCATGGCGCTTGAGAAAGCCATCGCAGGCCTGCCGGTGCCACTGCACCCAGGCGCAGCGCGTTACTACAAAGAAGTGGGTATCAGCATTCCATCTAATCTACTGGCGAAATAAGCCCAGACGGCTTCTTTCGGGGAGCCTTTCTTTCCACTCTTATCAACACGGGATGCCGTTGTCGGCTCCCGTGGTTACTGCCTGGCTGCCGGGCGTCTGGAGTTTCTCATGAGCGATTCAATTGAAAAGGAATTGCAGAAGTTTGAATTGCCTACGCGAACCGATTTTCCGTGGGTAACCACAGCTGTTACCGTACTGGGGGTGATCCTGTCGGTCATCCACATTTGGTTCAACACTTTGTCTACCTGGTCAGAACTTTGGATATCAGCGACGCATTTTGCTGGCTTTGCCGCCATTTGTGCGTTGTGGTATCCGGCCCACGCCTCGCTGAAGAAAAACAAAATCGCGTTGGCGTTTGATGTGTTGATTGCACTGGCGGCGTTTGCCTGCTTACTTTACATTCCCTATGCCGAAGATGCCTTGTATGAGCGTGGAGTTAAGTTCGTTACCAGCGACTGGTTTTTTGCCATTCTGGCGATTGTGATTGTTATCGAACTTATCCGCCGCACAATGGGCTGGTTTATCCCTGTGCTGATCGTAATTTGTCTGAGTTATGTGGTGTTATGGGGGAAGTGGGCGACAGGCATTTTTCACTTTCCCGGTCTCAGTATGGAGACGTTACTCTATCGCAGCTTTTACTCGTCTGAAGGCATGTTTGGTTCTATCTCCCGCATCAGTTGGAGTTACGTGTTCATGTTCATCCTGTTCGGTGCGTTTCTGGTGCGTTCTGGTGTGGGGGATTACATTATTAACGTCGCGCGGGCGGCGGCGGGTAAAATCATCGGTGGCCCAGGTTTTATTGCGGTGATCGGCTCTGGATTGATGGGCTCTGTGTCCGGGTCGAGTGTGGCGAACACGGTGTCGACGGGGGTCATCAGTATTCCGTTGATGCAAAAAGCAGGCTTCCCGGCTCGTTTTGCTGCCGGTGTTGAAGCCGCAGCGTCAACGGGCGGACAACTGATGCCACCTGTGATGGGGGCCGGGGCGTTTATAATGGCATCTTACACTCAGATCCCGTATGTCGATATCATTGCGGTGTCGTTTGTGCCTGCACTGATCTATTTTCTGTCGGTAGCCTTTTTTGTTCGTATTGAAGCAAAGCGCAGTGGGGTACAGAAGATCACCACCAGTTCAGAGTCATTGCTGAAAGTGTTGGTGTCCGGCTGGCACAACCTGATTCCATTGGTCGTTTTGGTGACTTTGTTGGTGAAAGGATTTACGCCGACCTATGCGGCCGGGCTGTCGATTATTTCTGTCGTGGTTTCGAGCTGGTTTTCAAAAGAGCACAAAATGGGGCCTCAAGCGATTGTTGAAGCCTTAGCTCAGGGCGCAAAGAACATGGCGACAACAGCAGTGTTGCTGGTTGGGATCGGTTTGGTGATCAACGTCATTAGTACCACAGGGATCGGCAATACGTTCTCCTTGATGATTGATGGCTGGTCCAACGGTGATCTGCTGACCATGTTAGTACTGATCGCATTGGCGTCGTTAGTCTTGGGGATGGGCTTACCGGTAACCGCTGCGTATATCGTGCTGGGAACCTTGTCGGCGCCGGCACTGTACAAGTTGTTAGCGGAAAATCAGTTGCTGGAACTGATGATGTCTGGACAGTTACCTGAGCAGGCGAAAGCAATTTTCATGTTGGCGGCACCAGACAAACTGGAATTGCTGAATGCGCCAATGGCACTGAGTACAGCGCAAGAAATGGTGGCACTCGTGCCAGCGGACTTCATGGAAACTTTGTTAGAGCAGAGTTTAGGGATTGAAGCGGTGGGTCTGGCACTGTTGGGGGCCCATTTAATTATTTTCTGGTTGTCACAGGACAGCAACGTCACTCCACCAGTCTGTCTGACCGCCTTTGCAGCTGCCACTATCGCAAAAACGCCACCAATGCGCACAGGGATGATGGCGTGGAAAATCGCCAAAGGGTTATACTTGGTCCCGCTCTTGATTGCATATACTGGTCTCGTGAGTTGGGACGTAGCCGAAGTACTGACCGTCGGTGCATTTGCTATTGTTGGTACTTACGCCATGATTGGTGCGATTGAGGGATATCTGGAAGGGCCGCTCAACGTATTGTTGCGAGTGGTCCTGTTGGCAACAGGGGTTGCGTTGGTTTGGCACAATGTACCTATCTGGGCCCGTCTTATCGCATGTGTGGTATTTGTGGCTGTGTTTGTCTACAGCAATAAGTGCTATAAAGCGAGTGCGTCAAACGTGTCTATGTCTCAAGGAGCGTAACATAACAATGTATGACTACATTATCGTTGGTGGTGGCATCGTCGGAGTATCAACGGCATGGCAACTCAAGCAGCAACATCCGGACAGTTCGATTCTGTTGCTGGAGAAGGAATCCGGCTATGCACAGCATCAGACCGGCCATAACAGCGGTGTGATTCATGCCGGAGTGTATTACGCTCCGGGCAGTCTGAAAGCGGATTTTTGTAAACGTGGTGTCGAGCGCACAACCGAGTTTTGTGCCAATCACAATATACCCGTGGAAAACTGCGGGAAGCTGCTGGTGGCCACCACGCCTGCCGAGCAGGATCGGATGATGGCTTTGTACGAGCGCTGCCATGAGAATGGTATTGACGTGGAACTGCTCGACCAAGCGCAGTTAAAACTGGCAGAGCCCAATATCACAGGGCTCGGGGCCATTTATGTGAAAACGACGAGTATAGTGGATTATCGTTTAGTCACAGAGCACATGGCGGAAGAGTTTAAAGCTTTGGGTGGGCAGGTGAGTCTGCGTACCCGGGTTACTGCACTAGCAGAAAATGACGAAGAAGTGCAGGTCACTTGTGAGTCAGATGGTCAGACAATGCAGCTTAACACCCGTTTTCTGATCACCTGCAGCGGTTTGATGGCGGACCGGCTCACCAAAATGCTGGATATCGAGACCGATTTTCAGATCGTGCCTTATCGTGGTGAATATTACCGCCTGGGTCAGAAGCACAATCAAGTCGTCAATCATCTCATTTATCCGATTCCGGATCCGGAGCTACCGTTTCTCGGTGTCCATCTGACCAGAATGATCGATGGTTCCGTCACTGTTGGCCCTAATGCCGTTCAAGGCTGGAAACGAGAAGGTTATGGTAAGGTGAATGTCAGCTTGCGTGACAGCCTCGAAATGCTGACTTTCCCGGGATTCTGGAAAGTCAGCATGAAACACCTCAGCTCGGGGCTCGCTGAGCTAAAAAACTCATGGTGGAAGCGCGGTTATCTGAAAATGGTGAATAAATACTGCCCATCGATTCAGGTGTCGGATCTTAAACCTTATCCCGCTGGTATCCGGGCTCAGGCAGTGCTGAGTGACGGGACCTTAGTGCATGACTTTCTGTTTGCCGAGAGTACGCGCAGTCTCCACGTTTGCAACGCACCATCACCTGCGGCTACGTCTGCTCTGCCGATAGGAGAGTACATTTGTCAGCGTATTAACGACAAAGTCGCCGCGCTTTAACGGATTATCGTCTCTAGGGATGTTCGGTGGAGCATCCCACTTTTGTTAATCTTCGAGTATCGACTCTAGAAAATTGTTAATGGTGTGTTAAGTTTAAACCGTCAGTTTTGGTTACGGTTTCGAATATGCACAACCTTATTACCCATCCCGAGTGGCTGTTACTCGCACTTGCTCCTGTTTTTTTCGTTTTCATGCTTGCGGAATATGTGCTGGGGCAGAGAAAAGGCCGTTTGCCCGCTTCAGCGGCGTATCGTTGGCCGGAACTGTTATGTAACCTTGTCCTGGCTGGCCTGCATCAGGGAGCGGATTTATTAGCAGGGCTGCTGATCGCGCATCTTTATCTTTGGGTGTCTGGCTGGCGTCTTTTCGATATTGACATGACGCTCTGGAGCTTTCTTCTGCTGATGGTTTTGCAGGACTTATGCTACTACTGGTTTCACCGCGCGAGCCACCGTATTCGTTGGATGTGGGCAGCTCACGTTGTGCACCACAGTTCTGAGCGTATGAACTTCAGTACGGCATTTCGTCAGAGTCTGATGTACCCACTCGCTGGTATGTGGGTATTTTGGATGCCGTTGGTGGTGCTGGGCTATCCGCCGGAGTGGGTGGTGTTTGTCGTCCTGCTCAATCTTGGGCTGCAATTCTTTGTTCATACGCAATGGATTCGTTCACTCGGTCCGCTGGAATGGGTACTGAACACGCCATCACATCATCGCGTACATCATGGCCGAAACCCACAGTACATTGACAAAAATTACGCAGGCATTCTGATCATCTGGGATCGCCTGTTTGGAACGTTTGTCCCCGAGCGTGAGCCTGTTGTTTATGGGATTACCAAGCCAGTACACAGTGTAAATCCACTGGTGGTTACGTTCAGTGAATGGCGTGATATGTTCAGAGATCTGACCTTGCCGGGACAAACTGTAAAACAAAAGCTCGCGATAATCTGTCGCCCGCCAAGCGATAAACCGAGTACGTCAGAGCGAGATCACAGCCCTGACGAGGCGTGAGTGTATTTTACCAGCCGGATCGCATCGTGACGGCGGTGAACATCCAGCTTCTTGTACAGTTTATAGACGTGCGTTTTTACCGTACTTTCCGCTAAAAACAGCTGATTTGCGATTTCCTGGTTGGTCTTGCCATGGGAGAGTAAATCGAGAATTTGGCGCTCACGGTTGGTGAGTTGGTCGTATCTGAAGTTATTGAATACTCCCGGGTCTCGATAGAAATGGACCATTTGTTCCAGACAACGTCGGGGTAGCCACAAACCGCCGTTCATGATGTAAGTGACGCTCTCTGTGAGGTGCTCGACCGACGCGCTCTGATAAAGCATTCCTCTTAAGGATCGCCAGCGGATAAACAGCTCGTTCAACTCACCCTCTGGGATATTGTGAACCAGTATATGGACGCCCAACAGATCAAAATCTGGCAGGCTGTCGCTGTCCGTCAACTCGACAAGATAGTGATAATCCAGCAGCACCAGGTCAATCATGAAGCTGCTACTCAGGCGGTTCAACTGCTCTGCGCTGCATGTTTGGATATTTAACTGTGTTATCGAAGCCAACTGTTGTTCAATGAGGCTGCTTTGCAGACTCTTTTCCGTCAAGATGACGAGTGTTCTAATAGTCATTTTTTATACCCGGAGCTCAGTAATCTTTAGGTTGAAAACTGCTTGTTCCGACAATATGCACATACACATACTGCTCCAGATCAAGTATATGCGACGGGCACAATATCGCAGTATGAACCCCAAAAATCTAACCCCCAGATGAGATTAGGAATTTCCAGTAGTTCTTAGTGATTAGGCGTGAATTGAGCTAAACTCAACGTTAGTCCTAAGTGGCTTAGGGAAATGCCTGAAAACTCGCACTCATTGTGTTATTGATTGAATATTGAGCCAAGACGAATTGACCGCCGAAGTGGTAATTGAGCGGTGCAAAGTGCCAATTCTGTCATACTAACTTTCCGCTACCTTTCATACTTCACTACAAATTTGCACAATTTTCCTTTCTATCTCATTGATTTTTGGTCTCTTGATTTTGTTTCTATCACCTTGTTGCACAGAAATTGGCGTCAGTGATGAGTATGTCTTATTTGTAAGACTTTCAAACCTAACAGCGTACCTATAATCAGCTTGCCTGAGGGCAAAAGGATGTAGTTCATAGTTGATACAAACATGGAGATAAGATCATGCAACTAAAACAATCTGCAATCGCACTGTTGGTTACTTCGCTGTTTATTTCTGGTGGCGCGCTGGCTTACGGTGGCGGTCAAGGAAGTGACGGTGGCGACATTGACGATAGCTACAATCAGGAAAACGGCAGCAACAATCATTTCCACAGCAACAATGGTGATGATAACAACACCATCAGCACCAATGATGGTAATGACGGCAATACCTGGACTTCTCTGTCCAATGAACAAACGTTCATGAATGAGCAGTCCTGGTCGAACAAACAGTCACTTGAAATCAGCGTGGATATGGACACCGTCGTTGCTCAGAATGATCTGAGTGGTGAAGTGTCCGACACGTCAGTCAGTTACGGTGCAACCAGCTCACCAGCTCAAAGCCGTGGTCGTGGACACGGACACGACAACAGTGAAGAGTGCTGTGGTGGTCTGACTGTGAATCACAGTAACTCACTGGGTGGTTTCAACAGTGCGGCAGGTATCAGCACCGTGGCACAAAATGCAGGTAACAATTCGTTGATCCAGCAAGCTGTGTCTACCAACGCATCTGTGTTTACCGACTAATCTAGCAGCATAGCAGGAGTAAGCGATGCGTATTGCACTACTCGCCTTGAGTGCGATGGCTGCGCTATCCGCTAGTGCCGATGATATTGTGATGGCCGATATGGAACTGTCCGAAGCAGTCATGGACAGTTCCAGAGGCGGCCAATATTACATCGACATCGAGAATGTAAC
>NZ_WXWO01000069.1:0-24861 GCF_009904845.1 Vibrio sp. V38_P2S17PM301
TGTTAAAGACACTGACCTTGAAAATATGGAGCAATTCATATCTGTGATTGAGACTCAAGGCTTTAATCTTAAGACTAAAGAAAGGCGACCTATTGACCTCGAACAAACTTTAAAATACTTAGAAAACGAAGAATTGGTCGCCAAAGGTTTCGGCAAGCAGGTCAAAAAGTTACTCAAAGACAACTAAAGATAACATAATTATTCATTCAGAGATTGAGTTATCGCCATGATGTTCTTGTCATACTCACACCACCAAACGTTTGGAAAGGGCCAACTCGCAAGAGTTGGCCCTTTTTTGTTACCTTACGATGGCTCAGACCTTAAATGTCTCCACTATGCCTTTGAGGTTCATGGCGACTCTGGCTAGTTCAGCGCTGGATGCCGAGGTTTCATGTGCACCGGAAACGTTCTGGTTAGCGATGTCGTTGATGGTCACCAGGCTCTTATCAATGTCGGATGAAACGGTCGCCTGCTCTTCGGTTGCACTGCCCACCGAAGCCGCTTGATCGTATATCTCGCTGACCGCGGCAACAATCTTCTCTATCGTAACGCCAGTTTCACGCACTTGAGACATGGTTTGTTCCGCCACCTGTTTACAGCTATCGATGATCTCTACTGTTTGCCCTGCTTGCGCGTTGACGTTTTTCACCATCTCTTCAATCTGCTCGGTGGATAGCTGTGTCCTTTGCGCCAGGTTGCGCACTTCATCCGCCACCACCGCAAATCCGCGCCCGCTTTCTCCGGCGCGAGCCGCTTCGATTGCCGCGTTCAGAGCCAGCAGGTTGGTTTGCTCCGCAACGCCCCGAATCACGTCCAGTAGGGTGTTGATCTCTTTGACCTGATCGGCCAGTTGTGTGACGTTGCTGTTCCCACTATCAACCTGGTCGACCAACTGATTAACAATCGTCACCGTACTGCGAACCCGGGCGATTTCATGCTGACAAGCATCGTTGGCCATTGAGGAGCTGTGGTACGCTTTGCTGGCACTTTCTGCCACTTCGTGGATGGAGGCAGACATCTCATTCACCGCAGTGACGGCCTGCTCCAGTTCCTGGTTCTGATTGAGCAGATTTTTCTCTGACTGCTCGGTGACCACACTGAGCTCTTCCGATGTGGCCGCCAATTGCGACGCTGAATCACTGATTTCACGGATGATGGTCGTTAGTTCCTGCGTCATTAGACACAAGGCGCCGCGCACGCTGCGGGTGTCGTCGCAAGCTAAATCAATCCGCAAATCACCAGAGGCGACCTGGCTCATTAAGGCTTTCATTTCATCCGGCTCACCGCCCAGTGGCCGCATGACCGCCCGAGTCACCAGCACCGCCGCCCCGAGTCCACCAATGATCGACAGTATCAGCACCACCGAGTTCAGCTTGAGCAATGACCAAATCGGCATTTCGGCTTCGGCCTTGTCCAACTCCGCCATGATAGCCCAACGGTGACCATACGCGTCTACGGGGGCGAACGCGGAAATAACTGGATTGCCATTGTAATCATTGACAATATTAAGGTCGGTTTCGCCATTTAGCGCTCGCTTCACCGACAGGCTCGACACCCCATTTTTTTCTACGCTACCGGCAAAGGAGGCTTTGATAGAATGGTTGGCCGGATCAAGGAAAGAATCAGAGCGCATGCGCATGTCTGAGCCAACCAGGTAAGTTTCGCCACTCTCCCCCATGCCACTGCGCAGGTTCATCAGGCTGTTGATGCCCTCAATAGACAGCTGAGTCGCCACCATCCAACGTTCCCCTTCCACACTGATTGGCTTGCCGATAAACGCGGCAGGTTCATTGTTCGACGGCGCATAAGGTGCGAAATCCACCGATGCAAAACTGTTGCCCTGACGTACCTGACTGAACAAATTGCCTAACCCAGATGCCGCATACGGGCCGTTGACCAGGTTGGTACGATAGTCTGCTTCTTTGGCCGCGGTATACACCACATCCCCTTGCTGATTGACGACAAACACGTCATAAAACTCAAGGTTAGCGTTCAGATCCCGCATCAAGGTATCAAACTCAGGACTACCAAAGTTACGCAGGTTAAACGTGATCACCTCGGCAATGGCGCCCATATTGTTTTTGTACCGCTCAAGCAGATTTTCCAGGCGGGCTTGTTTGGTATCTCGCAGAGCAATTAAGCGCTCCTGATTCAGTTGATCCAAACTTTGGGTTGCGCTGTAAGCGGAAACAAACAGCGCCAGCAACACAGGTATAACACTGGCGAACAGCACCCAGCTTTTAACTCGTAGACTGAATTTCATGTCCCCCTCCATTGAGTGAACAAAGGCGATTATTAACCTAGCCTAGTAGCTCAATGTTAAGAACAAAGTTTCATATTTGCTCGAGTGCGTTTTTTGCTACGTATTTCTCTAATTTAATGAAATATTCATGATGAGGATAACTCAGCGATAACCAGGAAGAGTGATGAATATCAAAAGAGAAGAGAAGAGAAGAGAAGAGAAGAGAAGAGAAGAGAAGAGAAGAGAGCAATGTGCCAGCCCAGAGCCGGGCTGGCAAACGTGATCAGTTAGGCAAACGATCAACTTCCAGACAGCTGTCGAGATCTTTCAGGTCACAACCTTTGTTAAACCAAGCGTCTTTTTCTTCCTGAACTTGGGCTGTCTGACCTGCTGTACGGCAACCACTGGCGTAACCGGCATCACAACTGCGTTGGTAATAAAGTGTGGCTTGATCTTTTTTACCGCGCGCTTCCAGATCACGCCAGGCATGCATGTAACATGCTTCCCCGTTATCTGATTCACAGCATTGCGTATAGTTCTGCTTTGCTGACGGGCTCATGGCTGAAGTGTCCGCTGAACAAGCCTGAGGCTGTTGAGCGAACGCCGCAGTTGAAGAGAAAAGTGCACATAGCGTAAAAAGTGTTTTCTTCATATCGACGTCGTTAGTGTGTGAGTATTCCTAAGAGCACGAAGCTCCACCATTTTGGCGCACTCAGCATAACGGATAGTACTATTAAGAAACGTTACCTGCTGCGTGATAACGCCCCTAATAAACTATAATTCAGTCAGTTAACAGATACTTACCCCGATGTCCCTGATAAGCGGCGACGCACCACAGGCAACAGAGGCTCTAACATTACGGCCATCAACTGTGACAATAACACCAGGGTAAACGGGATCGCGCCAGCGATCGCCACCTGCTTGTTGAGATCAACATCATTAATCGTGACCAGAGCAATCCCCATCGTGACCACGATCACCGACCAGGCAATTTTGCTACTGGTTCGCACATCTTCGGTCAACATGCCTGCCGCGTAGATCGCAGAATCCGAGCTGGAGATAACAAACGTCAACAACAATCCCAGCGCCAGCAGCGATAACACATCACTCATTGGCAACGCGGAGAAAAAGACAAATAATCCCTTGGTGTAATCATCATTGACCGCCGCCACAACGCTGTCCAACACGTGACTTTCAAAAACAGCCCCCGCAAAACCAGAAAACCAAACAATCGACGCCAGGGTCGGAATCAGTATGGTACAAGCCAAAAACTGACGAATCGAGCGCCCTTTGCTGATCCGAGCGATAAACGGGCCGACAAACGGTGCCCAGGCAATCCACCAGATCAGGTAGATCACCGACCAGCCCTGGCTCCATTGCTCGCCACCAGAAATAGCACCAAATGATACCTGAGGCAGTAATTCAACGTACGCCAGCGTCGAGCTCATCAATCGTGTCAGCACCTGGCTCATATTGGTGTTCACAAAGACAAACAGGAACAGGCCGACCATCAACCAGATGTTAAATGTGCTCAGACGCTGAATCCCCTTCTTCACCCCAAGTGCACTGGAGATAGTAAACAGCAGGCCGATCACCACTGTCATACCAATGCGCATGGCCGTCAGGTCCTGTTCGGTTCCTGTCATACTGCGCACACCCTGCTCGACCAGCGCCATGGTATTGGCCAGTACCCCCGCAATACCAAACAGAATCGCCAACACAGCCACCAGATCAACGATCCGCAGCCACCCCTGTTGTGTGGAACCCGAAAAAGAGGCGCTGATGCGCATCGGGCGCTGTTTGACGTAGGCCAGCCAGCCCATTAGCAAGCCAGCCAATGCATACAGGCTCCAGGCGTGTACCCCCCAATGGAAATAAGTTAACGCCAGCGCTGTATCATACGTATCCCCGACCTGCTCGACTGGCGGCATATTGGACAGGTGAAACACCGGCTCGGCCACGCCCCAGAAGATCAGGCCGGAGCCCATGCCAGTAGTAAAAAGCATAATCACCCATGGCCAGAAACCAAATTCCGGCTCACCGTCTCCGAGCCGTACTTTTCCAAGCGGCGAGCAACAGATCGCCATACAGGCAATAAAAGCCAACGTGGATAGCACAATCACTTCATCATCAAGACGGGTTATCACCCACTGGGTCAGGTCGGCCAGACGGTAAACACTGACTTCGGGAAACAAGGTAAAAAGAACAGCGATGATCGCAGCGATCATCATCAACAGGCGCGAGCGGGAAGCGGATGTATTCATAGTATGGTGTTTTTCGCGGTAAGTTCGGGTTTACTCTGCCTACCCAGCGTCGTCAGATCCAACTCGATAGGTTTTTAACTGTCATGCTGTGCATTAGATCACATTATGACAACAACAATGCAAGCAAGGCCCTACGAATATAAAGGCTTTGTTGCTGTGATTCGGCTTAAAACTTACTGGCCGAGCTGCTGACAGAGAGCACGCAACCATTGGGTGAAGGTTTCAGTGCTGTCGTTACTTTCACGCGTCAACAGGAAATAGCCGGCATTGGCCGCCAACGGTTGAAATGGTGAAACCAGGCGTCCAGCGTCTAATTCATCACCAATCAGAGCTGTGCGTGCCATTGCCACCCCAACCCCCGCTTCAGCTGCCGACATCGCCATATCCGTTCGATTGAAAAAGTGCCCCCGGTTGGTTTCGATATCCATTCTCTGCTGACTGGCCCAATAAAGCCATTCGTAATCCCTAGGTGCACTTTGCCATGGCATGGCATCGTGCAGTAGGGTCACCGCTTGCCAGGCGGCATGAGAACAGGCCAGTTCAGGGTGTCGCTTAGCGTATGCTGGGCTCATAACCGGCAGCAGGTATTCTTCAAACAGCAATTCCGATCCGGCTCGATGATAAGGAAACGGGCCATAGTCAATAGCGAGGTCGTAATCACGGTTATCACTGTCAACCAGTGCGCCTTCCGCAAAGGTTAGCACCGGAATGTGTGGAAACTGGCGATGGAAACTTTCCAGACGCGGCACCAGCCACTTGAAAGCGAAGGATGGCGTGAGCTTTAAACGGATTTCGGCAAATGCCTGTTCGGGTTGACGCAGTTTGTCAATCACCCGCTCCAGCTCACTGTAGTGCAGCGTTACGGCGGCGGCCAGTTGCTTACCTTCCGCCGTTAAGCGGATACCACGAGAATGGCGTATAAAAACCTTAAATCCTAACAGCTGTTCAAGTTGCAACAGTTGTTGACTGACGGCTCCGGTCGTCAGGTGTAGCGCCTTAGCGGCCTGCGTTAATGTCGAGTATCGGGCCATAACCTGAAACGTGGCCAGTCCGTTGGCTAAACTTCCTTTCACCTGCCATCCTGCGTTTAGAAATTTTAAACACTACCGCTAATTTTTATCGATTGTTACTAAAGTGTAAACCACACATGATTGCGCCAATTAACAATTTCGGAGATTGCCCATGAAAGTCGTGGTTTTAGGCAGTGGCGTCGTTGGCGTCACAACCGCCTGGTATCTGAGTCAGAAAGGCTGTCAGGTGACAGTGGTGGATCGTCAGCCCCGCAGCGGTGAAGAAATCAGCTTTGCGAACGCCGGGCAGATTTCTTATGGCTACTCTTCTCCCTGGGCAGCCCCCGGTATTCCGCAAAAAGCCATGCGCTGGTTGTTTCAGCGCCACGCACCACTCAAAATTGCCCCCAGGATGAATGCTGAAAAGCTCACCTGGATGTCACGTATGTTGGCCAACTGCCAACTTGATCGTTATCAAATCAATAAGGCGCGCATGCTGGCCATCGCCAATCACAGCCGCGCTTGCCTTACTCAGTTGAAGCATACCCATCAACTTGAATTTCAGGGGCGTGAGCAAGGCACTCTGCAAGTCTTTCGTACTGAAAAACAGTTAGCAGCCATCGAAAAAGACATACGCTTGCTGGAGCAATCCGGCACCCGCTATGAATTGCTGGACGTCGACGGTTGTCTGCGTCAGGAGCCAGGGTTATCGCCTGTACAGGAAAAACTCACGGGCGGTCTCTATCTGCCGGATGATGAAACTGGTGACTGTTACCTGTTCTGCCAGCAACTTACCGAGCTGGCGCGCCAGCATGGCGTCACATTTCTGTTCGACACCCAAATTGAATCACTGGAACGTGAGCACAACCGGATCACGGCCGTTGCCACCAAGCAAGGCACACTAGAAGCCGACGCCTTTGTCGTCGCTCTCGGCAGTTACTCGACTCCGCTGCTGAGACCGCTAGGCATCCGTCTCCCCGTTTATCCGGTCAAGGGCTACTCACTCACGCTGCCACTGACGAACCCAGATCTGGCACCACGCTCTACCGTGATGGACGAGACTTATAAAGTGGCCATGACCCGCTTTGATGATCGTATTCGGGTGGCAGGCACCGCTGAATTAGCCGGATTTGATCCTTCTCTGCCTCAAAAACGCAAAGACACCATCGCTATGGTGGTGCAGGATCTGTTTCCACAAGGCGGCGATCTCAGTCAGGCAGAATTCTGGAGCGGATTCCGCCCGATGACGCCAGATGGCACACCCATCATTGGCCGCACACCGCTTGAAAACTTATACACCAATACCGGTCATGGCACGCTGGGCTGGACCATGGCATGTGGCTCTGCTGATCTGCTGGCCGATGTGATCACCGGCGACAAGGGGTCCCGCCCCGGCTTCTGCGATCTGGATCTGTTCCGCTACGCCTCTTGAATAGAATTGGTCATTTTTTAGCTAATCATGCTACCTATCTGAATTTAATCAGCACAAAATTAATGAGTTATCTGGCCAGTTTGTGCTGGTTAATTCACTCATATGCATAAAAAATTACTATGAAAAACATCATTAATCGTTGTTTTCTAATTAAGACATCTGCAAATTAACAAAAATTTAGCATTTTGTGTCCATCGTCACGCTATGAAAGATTTGCAGACAAATCTGTTAACAAATGAGTTACAAAAAGATTAGTATGTCGTTCATAAAATAAACACAACATCACAACCACAACATCGTTTAATTTAAACAGGGAAAATACTCATGCAGTCTTTTGTTGATTTTCTGAATGGAATTATTTGGAGCCCTGCCCTGATCTATCTGTGTCTGGGTGCCGGCTTGTTTTATTCGATAATGACGCGATTCGTTCAAATCCGTCACTTTTTCGAAATGTGGCGTCTGCTCTTCTCGGGCAAAAGTTCCACTAAGGGTATCTCGTCGTTCCAGGCGCTGGCGGTATCGCTATCCGGTCGCGTTGGTACAGGTAACATCGCAGGCGTTGCAGCTGCCATCGGTTTCGGTGGTCCAGGCGCGGTTTTCTGGATGTGGGTCGTGGCCTTCTTCGGTGCGGCGACCGCGTACGCAGAGTCAACGCTGGCACAGATTTATAAAGAAGAAGACGAAGGCGAGTTCCGCGGTGGTCCGGCTTACTACATTGAAAAAGCCATGGGCCAGAAATGGTACGCTTGGGTTTTCGCGATTGCGACCATTTTTGCCTGTGGTGTTCTGCTACCGGGTGTTCAGTCGAACAGTATCGGTAACGCCGTAGAAGCGGCGTTTGGTTCTGGCCCAATGATTGACACTGCAATCGGTACCTTCAGTTTTGCTAAAATTTTGACCGGTACAGTTGTCTCCGTCATCCTGGCCTTCATCATCTTCGGTGGTGTAAAACGTATCGCTAACTTCACTCAGATTGTCGTGCCATTCATGGCGCTGGCCTACATCGTCACAGCGTTTGTGATTATTCTGCTGAACATCGGTGAAGTGCCACGCATTGTGGGCATGATCATCGGTGATGCGTTCACACCAATGGCCGGTATCGGCGCAGCCATCGGCTGGGGTGTTAAACGTGGTGTTTACTCCAACGAAGCCGGTCAGGGTACAGGGCCTCACGCAGCCGCGGCCGCCAGTGTCGATCACCCAGCGCAGCAAGGTCTGGTACAGTCGTTCTCTATCTACATCGATACCCTGCTGGTGTGTTCAGCCACCGCGTTCATGATTCTGATCACAGGTGCCTACAACGTCGCTGGCCCAGAAGGTAGCTTCCTGATTCAGAACATTGCCGCCGACATCAGTGCTAACGGCCCGGTCTTCACTCAGATGGCGATTGAAACCGCCCTACCAGGCGTCGGCAAACCGTTTATCGCGGTGGCGCTGTTCTTCTTCGCCTTTACCACGATTCTGGCGTACTACTACATCGCAGAAACCAACATCGCTTATATTCGTCGTACCTTTAAAGTAAATGGCATGATGTTTGTCCTGAAACTCATCATTATCAGTGCCGTGTTCTACGGAACGGTAAAAACCGCCAATCTGGCGTGGGCGATGGGTGATGTGGGTGTTGGCCTGATGGCTTGGCTGAACATTGTCGGTATTCTGATCATCTTCTTCATGTCGAAACCTGCCCTGAAAGCGCTGCAGGATTACGAAGAGCAACAGAAACGCGGTGTCACCGATTTCCTGTTCAACCCAGTACAACTTGGTATCAAAGGTGCCACTTACTGGGAGGAAAAATACACACGTAAAACGGGTAAAACTCCGCAAGCAGACGCGCAAGACTCTGCAACGGTAGAACAACCTTCTACGTGATAAAGATGCAAACACAAAAAGTGTGATAAAAATAGAAAAGGCAGTGGAAACAAAAAGGGTTAGCCAATTGGCTAACCCTTTTATTTTTCCCGTTTGAGTATCCCAACCGAAGAAGGAATTACGCTGCGATTTCCTGTGTGCTCGCAACTGTCGCTTTTTTCTTTTCGCCGATTGGCAAAATAGTGCGACCGTATTCATTATTCAGCACTTGCGCCATGGCAAAGTACACTGCGCTCGCACCACAGAAAATACCTTCAAAGCCAGCGATAGTGCCGATCAGCTCATTACCGGTGAAATCACGCGCAGCCAGTAAGAAGAACAGGATCGTCAGCGAGCCGAACACCACTTGCTTCGCTACTGGGTAGCACAAAGAGCCGATAAACATAAAGCCGGTAAAGATGCCCCATAACGTCAGGTACCAACCCATGAAGCTCGCCGGACTGGCTGGCAGCCCCATATTCGGCATCACAATCAAGCCCACCAGCGTCAGCCAGAACAAGCCGTATGATGTAAATGCTGTCGTGCCGAACGTGTCACCACGCTTAAAACACATGATGCCGACGATAACCTGACTCAGACCACCATAGAAAATCCCCATTGCCAGAATCATAGAATCCAGTGGGAAGTAACCGGCATTGTGGATGTTAAGCAAAATGGTGGTCATACCGAAACCCATCAGGCCCAATGGGGCCGGGTTGGCAAGTTTTGTGGACATTGGCGCGTACCCTTTAAAAAATGTTTATAAAAATTACGCGCGGATTTTAATTAGGTCATAACAAAAAGATAGGATTCAAAAGTGAAATCTAAGTTTTAACAAATCAACAAAAAACGATAGACAAGATTAATCACATGATAAATAAAGCCTTTTAAAAGGAAACACAAAGCCCCTGAACACTCAGGGGCTTATCATGCAACAATTTATTTTTCACTGGCAGGCAATTTCGTCCCAAAACCAGTTGGATTGAAGCGGCGTTTCCCACACACCCGGACCGTTTTTGGCGATGAAACACTTGCCGTTATAAGTCACTTTGTCACCGTCCGCGACCTGTGTCACTCCAGGCTGCCATTGAATGAAACTATCCGGCAATGGTGTTGGTTCAGGCTCTGGTGTTGGGTCTGGAGTCGGTTCGGGCTCACTCGGTGTGCCACTCACCGGTTCCCAAGGACCGCCATCTGCCGGGCTGTCTCCTTGTGTCCACCATTTGGCCTGGTAAACCACACCATTAAATACCACCTGATCACCCGCGTTATACACTTTGTTGCTGTCCCAGTCGCCACTGCCTGGCTCGGTACCCGGATCGCCTGGTTCAAGCTGCGCCACAACGCGCACTTGAGGCCAGTTGGCGTGCGAGCCATAGAAGTTCGTCACACATTTCTCGTAATCCCCCGGTACCAATGCAGAATACGCGGTCTGAAAACCGACCAGTTCGCATTCGAACGAATAGCCGCCCGGGCGATCCGGGTAATACTTCCAGTTCCCGTCCCAGTTGGTATAAAGCACATCCGTCGCACCGTTCAGGTTGAGGCTGCCGTATGGCGTTTGCTGCCAACAGGTGTTTTTCTCATCGGCTTCGAGTGGGATCTGATAGTGTGCCGACAGCCCCTCCCAATAGCGGATACGGTTGACTGGCTGCCCTTTCTCTTTGTTCTGCTCACCACATTCAATCCCGCCGTTAATCACGTTGATTGTAGTGCCGAAGCCATAACCGATCCCGGCATCGATTTCCCGTTGTGATGGGCTCCAGGTCCGATCAATCACGTGCAGCATTGCAGGCTTAGGCGCCTGTGGCGTTAAGAAAAACCAAATCGCCGACGCCAAATTGAGCCAAGAGTCGGCCACCCGCCCGGGATCATTAAGCAATACCGTGGCATCGCCATCAAACATCACTTCGGAAAACGCACCGTAGTTGAAATGATAAGACAGTTGCTTGGCCCCGCGACCGAAGTACCCCTGCCCTGGAGCACACGGCCAGCGAGCATTCTGCCAGTCATTCTGTCCACACCCTGTCGTGTATCCTTCCTGGCCTTCCGACCAACCCATTTCCCGTACATGCACCAGCGCCTGTTGCCACTCTTCCAGCGCCAATGGGTTATCCGACACATTATCTTTGGCAATGTGCCCTCCAGTTTCCTGAGCAAAATGGGCAAACGCCGTCACAATGGACTTTTGGCAGATGGCATCCGAATCACGGCCGTCAGTGTACTCCCCACAAAATGCCGGAAACTTGCCGATTGCACGCAAGAAACGTGTATAAGTGTACTCGGGGGCCGCCATATGTGTCAGAAAGTCCCATTCTGACTGTGGGAAGACACGCTCAACCCGTTTGACGTTTTCCGGGTTACTTGCCAGCCCCGGCTCAATCGCTTCCACAATGGTGTTAGCCCGGGTTTCCAATGCTTTTGCCCAAGTGGCGTACATCGGATCTGCGGTTTTCGCCTGTTCCGCAGCCGTGATGTCTGCACGCGCCACCACGTAACCATTGGGGTTCTCTGGATCCGGCTGAATATTCATCGCCGCATGACTACTGGCAGCTATTGCCCACCCCAATAACACCGATAACTTGCTCGGATTTAACATGATTATTTCCTTCCATCATCAACACAATAATGTTCAAGAGAGTAGGCAGCCTATGCGCTACTGAATAGGAGAAGTTGGAAGAAAAATGAGATTTTGCGAGTGACTTCAGCTACACGCAGACCAATTTAGCCCCTTTGCCAGCCGAACTGACTGGTGAGCTGAAAAACATCGACTAAGTGGACCTACAACAATGGACGTGTGGCAGTTTGGCCACAACGCTACAAAGCACTCTGATCCGAAGACATCTCCGGTTCAACCAAATGAGCCAACTGGATCAGCGATTCCTGCCAGCCGAGGTAGCATGACTCGACCGGAATCAATGCCGGGATCCCTTGCTGACAAATGCGTAATTCCGTGCCACACGATACCGGGGTCAACTCGATGCTCACCCGCATTTCCCCAGACAACGATTCGTCCTCAAACCGATCTGTATGACAGATACGTTCGTTGGGCTTGAGCTCAATAAACCGGACGCTAAAGGCATGCAAAAGCCCGGTACTGAAATTCATAAACGACATGCGATAACCTCCGCCAACACGCACATCCATATCGTCTATCTTGCCGATGAAGCCAAACGGCGGCAACCAGTATTCCAATGCGTGCTGCTGCGTAAACGCCTGATAAACACGCGCCACAGGCGCCCTCAGCACTCGGTGTAACTTTACTGTTCCGGTTTGATTAGACATCTTCTCCTCCTTGATCTGCCACGTTGTCGAGCACTTGGCTCAGCGATGGTTGTCAACTGACATCAGCTCTCGTACCGGGCGAATTTCCACACAGCCATACCGCGCAGGGGGTATTTTTTCGGCCAGACGAATCGCCTCATTCATATCCCGGGCATCAAGCATATAAAACCCGGCCAACTGCTCCTTGGTTTCCGCAAATGGGCCATCGGTTACAATGGGGGTATTGTCGCGCACACGCAGCGTGGTTGCGGTTGCCGTCGAACGCAGTGGCGCACCATCAAGAAAATGGCCACTGTTGCTAAGCTGTTCGACACAGCCCATGCATTCCCGGTTGAGGACATCCCACTCTTGTTGCGACATCTGCAACATCTTGTGCTCGTTGTAATACACCAGACATAAATATTTCATTTCAGCTCTCCTGTCTTTCACAGAGGTGCGTCGCGCTTTGGTGTGCACAATAATTGAAAAGGCCAACATCCAGACACACCAAGCGCGCTCTCCTTTATGTGCGTCTTGCACCGACCAGCGCAAAAGGCGCACCAAGAGGATCCTGCCCATTGATAATAAAATCGCCGCCGGGAATCTCGTCCGGACCATGGAGCACTAACCCACCGTTACGGACAATCGCGACACAAGCGTCATCGATATCCGCGCAACGGAAATAGTACTGCCATGTTGAGAGTGGGATGTCTTGCGGTTTGGGCATAACAGCCCCAATCACACCATTGTGACGAATAAACTCATAGCTCCCCATCGATCCCATATCCAGTTCACCATCCTTGCTCCAGCCAAAGATCTCAAAGTAAAATGCTTTAGCCGCTTGTGGATCAGAACTTCTCAATTCATTCCAGGCGCAATGCCCAACACGGGGTTTGTCCGATGCAAAGGCCATACTAGGTGTTTCACAGCTTGACTGAATGATGTAAAACGGACTTCCTGTGGGGTCGTTCAGCATCGCAATGCGTCCGACCTCAGGCAATTCGGTCAAAGGCATGATGACACCAGCGCCTGCTGCAAGCGCATTGGTGATACTTTGGTCGATGTCATCCACGGCAATGTAGCCGAGCCAGACTGGCCTTGCGCCTCGTTGAACCATCGCGTCATCCAGAAGTAGCATGCCGCCGATATCAAACCACTCACCACTGTGAGTATCACGGGCACGAATAATGCGGTAATCGCTATCAGGCTGGTCATTGTCGCCCATCTCCCACCCCAACACTCCTTGATAAAAATCACAGGCCGCATCCACGTTGTCTGTGACCAGTTCGTACCAGACAAATTCTCCATGTTGATTAGACATAAGCAGTAGCTCCTTGTTGGTCGTCATGATGTACGGCGTGCGCCGATTCAAGTTGAACTATCGGTTTAAAGCCGCCGAAAATCAGCCGCATACCATCAAAAGGCATCGGATTTTGTTCGGGGTTAAGACGCGGGTCGCTCATCATTGCAGCTTGCATTTTTGCCATCCCGGCATCGCGAGTGGCTTTATCTGGCCATTCGACCCAGGAGAACACGACGGCTTCATCTTGATGCGCTTGGACAGCACGACGAAAGTCCGTCACTTTGCCGTCTGCCACATCCTCTTCCCAGCACTCGATCACACGTATCGCGCCCCATTCAATAAAAACAGTATCGGCTTTCTCTGCATGTTGAATAAATGCGTCTTTGTTCGCCTTTGGCACGGCGAGAATAAATCCATCAACGTAACTCATGGTGTAATTCCTCAGTTTTTTGGGTGATTTCACTACTTAGTCGTCGTAGCAAGAGGGAAATCGACACGCATGAAAAGTTTTTTGTCCCCGTATGCCCGGTCTCATCTGTGTCGCCGATATTGAATGCGCCTCCCCCACACAAGATCATCATGAAGGCATTTTTCTTTTTAACGCTTCCAGTCGCTGCTGGAGAAACCGCTGCTCCGGCTCCTGTTGTACAAATTCAAGTGCTTGTTGATAATAGTGCATCGCGTTGACTGGCTGATTTAATCGGCGATAGAGGTCCGCCTGAGCCGCATAAAACAAATGGTAGCGTTGAAGCTCTTTGTGACCAGACAATGATTCTATCGCCTGCAGGCCCGCGTGTGGACCATCACGCATAGCCAGCGCAACGGCACGATTGAGTTCAATGATCGGAGATGGATTGAGGCGCAGCAGCACCTCATACAAACCGGTAATTTCTGCCCAATCAGTTTGTTCCGCACTTGGGGCTTCGGCGTGCAGCGCAGCAATCGCGGCTTGTAACGTATAAACGCCCGCGGCCCCCGAGCTTAATGCCTTGACAACCAATTCACTGCCCTCACGGATTTGTTCGCGATCCCACAGACGGCGATCCTGATCTTCCAAAGGGATCAAATCCCCTTTGGCTGAGAGGCGTCCAACCCGTCTGGCATCATGCAATAACATCAGTGCCAACAGCCCCATCACTTCGCTTTCCGGTAACAGCTCCAATAATAAGCGTCCCAGACGTATCGCTTCTCCAGACAAATCCGGTTGGGTTAAGTCGGCGCCGTAAGCGGAGGAATAACCTTCGTTAAATACCAGGTACACCACCGGCAGAACCGCCTCAAGCCGAACAGAGCACTCTTCGGGAAGAGGCACCTCATAGGGGATCCCGGCATCGCGAATTTTATTCTTGGCTCGGACGATACGCTGCGCCAGAGTCGGAACCGAGACCAAAAAGGCGGCTGCAATCGCTTCGGTACTCAAACCGCACACCTCTCTCAGCGTGAGCGCAACCCGGGCTTCCATAGAGAGGCTTGGATGACAACAAGTAAAAATTAAGCGCAAGCGATCGTCTTCAATCGTTTCGTCATCGTCGAATGGTTGAGTGTGGCATTGCGCCTCCAAGAGTTGCGCCAACTCATTCAACGCCGTATTCAAAGGCTGGTTACGGCGAATTCGGTCGATGGCTTTAAAACGCCCTGCCGACACCAGCCAGGCTCTGGGGTTATCGGGGATACCATCGCGTTGCCACTGCGACAATGCGGCAATAAACGCATCGTGCAGCGCTTCCTCGGCGAGAGCGAAGTCCCCCCGCAACAAGCGTAATAATGTGGCTAGAATTCGGCGTGATTCTGCGCGGTAAATCGCGTTGATGCGTTGTTCCACAGACGAAGTCATAGATCGAAGCCATTTCGTTGTTGAGTCTGATATATCCTCTTTCCTTCACCGGCTCTCCGGCCACATGAAGCGAAATCGGTGCCATGTCTTGCATAGTGTAGAAGAGGATCCTACGGTTAACCTCTGCTAGCGCCGATCAACGCAAGAGCCCCTTCTCTATCCAGAGTCAACACAGGATGACAAACGTCGCTGGAGCGTTTGGCTGCTGGAAATCATCAAGAATGTAATGATCTCAAGTTCCCTTTGTCGACAGCGTACTTGTCGCTAACAGCGGTGGGGTAAACAGCACAATCAGCATCGCAATAAACGCAAAACCCAGGCCGACAAGCAGTGGTGAGATCAGAGAAAAGCCAAAATCCAATCCTAATGCGGCGATAAAACTGCCAAACATAATGCCCAGCGTAATCACTGACGAGTGTACGGTATGAGTAAAGGTTCTCTGACCTTGAGGAAGCTGCATGATTCGAGCAACCAGCGCTGGGTTTAAACTGACGCCACACAAACCAATGACTAAGGTTGCAGCCCCCGCGATAAAAGGGTTGTGCCCCAACAGATAAAACACGCTAAGAGCGGCTCCAACCAATACCAAACCGACAAGGATCACCATTTTTGCGTGGTGGACGGCAAGTTTAGCGACGATTTGATTCCCGACCAGCATCGCGAAACCATACGCCAGCAACAGCAAGGTGATTGCATTTTGTGACAATAAAGCATGCTCTGACAGCATAGGAACTATGTAGCTAAAAGGTGCGTATGCGGCACTGATGACAAAAAAGCTGGTTGCATACAACCACCCTAGCTTGGCACTTTTTAGCGCTAGGAGTTCAGCGCTCAATGCCAGCGACGACTCGGGTCGAATGTTGGGCAACCTGCTCGCGGTCAACAGAGCACAAAGCAACGCGAGTAACGCCAACAGGTAGAAGCTCACCGACCAGGCAAACGCTTCTGACATCACTTTTGCCATTGGCAGACCGATGATGGTTCCCAACATGATGCCGGATAAAACCAAGGCGACCGCGTCGAGTTGACGAGATTTATCGGTAAGTTGCTGACACATGCTGATAGCGACACCAAAAAACGCGCCAGCAACGGCCCCTGTGATCAGGCGCGATAACATCAGCAGCCAGTATTGGTGAGTGAGCGCCCCCATGAGCTCGCCCAGTACAAACACGCAGTACAAGCGAATCACAAACGTTTTGGGCGGCAATCGATTGAACATTAAAGTGAGTACGGGGCCGCCCATCGCCATTGCCGCCGCAAAACCAGAGACCAAGTAGCCGACTTTGGCCACGGAAATGCTCAAATCATAGGTCAATTGTTGCGTCATACCGAGAACTTGCAGTTCACAGCAAACCATTAAAAAGATACCAACACTTAATAAGTAAATACTGCTGGGAAGTCGAGATTTCATAGTCATCACTCATGGAATAAAACGATTGTCCCAGTATCACTTATGAAATAAGGTGAGATAAATAAACGAAAATTAGAACATTAATAACTTCAGTTATGGATTTAGATTTAAACGCTGCACGTTGCTTTGTCAAAGTGGTCGAGCTGGGCAGTTTTACCCAAGCCGCCCACCTTTTGGGTTTAACTCAGCCGGGTATTTCCAAAGCAATCAACCGGTTGGAATCTCAGGTGGGAGCAAAACTCATTCATCGCAGCACCCGGAACATCCGGGTTACGGAGGATGGGCAACTGTTTATGACGCGCATTCAACCACTTATTTATGGGTTTGAAGAAGCGCATAGCGAGCTCAAATCCAGTCAGACAACCCCTGCTGGCTGCTTAAAAATGAGTGCGCCTTCGGCATTGGGGCAATCGCTGATGATGCCCATAGTCAAAAGCCTCACTGAACAATACCCCGCTCTAGACATTGAATTGTCGCTCACCGATCATAAGGTTCAGGTTTTTGACGAAGGATATGATGCTGCGCTGCGATTTGGTGCCATCGACGACGATCGCTTGGTGGCGCTTGCATTGCAAGACGCCGACTGGGTGACCGTTGCCTCGCCCGAATACCTCGCCAAACAAGGTGTCCCCTTGCATCCGGAAAAACTTAGCCAGTTTAATTGCTTGCACGTAAAACCACGCGGTCAGACCAAAGCAGTTCCCTGGCGATTTCGGATTGATGGCAAAAGCACTGAGTATCACCATTTGAGTGGTAACGTGCGCTTTGATCATGGCGATCCATTGGTTGACGCTGCAATTCAAGGGCTGGGCATCGTACAAGTGCTGCGCTGCGTGGTGAGCGACAAACTGGCGCGAGGTGAACTGAAAGAAGTCTTAACGGAGTTCTGCCCACAGGCGTACCCGTTTCATTTGCTATACCCACCATCACGCCAACGCGCGGCCAAACTCACAGTGCTGCGCGACGCACTTACCCAACATTGGGGGCGTAAACCTCTCAGTTCCCCAACAACTTAATAGCAATGCTCCGATCTGCTGTTTTTAGGCTCAAAATTAGTCCCTCAAAAACGACCACGGTCAAACCGTGCTTGGCGTTGCCAGACATTGCAAAAAATGACTAAGCCAAAAACAGAAAAAGTCCGCAATTACGCGGACTTAAGTCTGATTTAGTGCCTGTTAATGCCAGACGTTTCCGGTTGGGGAATTATTCCCACTCGAATATCAACGAGCGGATATTACCAATAAATAACAGTTAGTTACAATCAGTATCTTTTTCAATACCATCATCTATACCATGCGAAGAATTTTTTTGATTTTTTGCGTCTCGTCGACGTTTTAGTTCAGCTTTGGCCCAGGCGGAGGATTCTTGCATATCACGACGAAGCTCTTGTTTCTCTTCAGCAGTAAGCATTCGTGGGCCCGATGTAATTCTATCCACCTTCTATCTCCATATCACTAATAGATTTCCTTCACTGTAAACATGATAGTGACCATCACCCACAATTGTGAAGCAGCCTGAACGATAGAAAACTGGTCAAACTAACGCGAGCCCCATCAAGTGTCCATGTACGTGGGGCACGCAGAAGCAACAGGGAGCCCGAGCAAATGGCCTAGCATCAAGCGATGCAGAAATCAGAGGGACGCCAAAGTGAAGGAGGCTTGCAATGACCGTTGGTGATGAAGCCAGCATGGGTCACATAGCGTCTCCTCTGCGACGGGCAAATTGGGTGATTTTTCCGTTTACCGGCGCAGTGGCCGAAACAGCAGTGGCGCACATCCCACCGTAACAACCACCTTGGAATATGTGTGGCCTTCCCCCCCACGGGACTAATACATGGCAGGGACGCTGTCCTGACAGAGCTGTACCTGTAGGAAAATCCCATCCATGCTCTAGGTGAGTCGCAACTGTGTCGAATAGCGGATGACGATATGAGTTTCGTGGCCCAGCAGAAAGCACGGATACAGCGCCGCGCTTTACTTTTGGATAAGTCGGCGAATGTAGCCTGCCGCCATGGTGAGTCATACACAGAACGCTGAACGACTCCCCATCAGCAACCGAAGGAATGCAGGCGTAATCGGCATCGCCAGGCAGGAGACAGTTCCTGAGGCTATTTCGCCGCCGACGCAGCGTGACTGCCAACCCAGAATCGTTAGCCGTCTGTCCAGTACAGCGCTCAATAGTAACTGCTCCAGCTGTTATAGTCCCAGGCCATTCAGCATCCCAAATGTGTAAGGAACCTTTTTCATTCAACTCAGCAGCGAATGCCAACTGGATTGGTTTCAAGGTCACTGGCGGTGTCAACCAAGGCGTGTTTAGAGCCTCAGGCCACCTTTGAACTGAAGACCAGTGATCCCAATCCCAATGAGACAGAATGACCATGGGGTTGCTGGTGAAGCAGAAACCAGCAAAACCATCGGGGAATGTCTTTTTGTTCGAGAGCACCCCCCCTCCGAAATCTACGTAAAGTTGAGGAATGAGCATCTCATCATCAATGGCAGCCTGACACGCGCCCTGTCCAACATCATAAAACGCAACTCCGCCAGCAGTGGATATCCTCGCTAATCGCTCTTTCAAATCGCTACTAGAAGAGTTGTATATAGCCAGAGCTTGTGCGATCTCCCCTATTCTCCCCTCTTTTTCCCATCCAATCGGTCGAGGCTCATGGAAAGATATTCTGACCGTTGCTCCGTCAGAAAGGAGATTAGTGTAAATCCGCGCATCACTCTCCAAGATAGTAGCGGGCTCGTACCCAAACTCGAACCATGCAATATCACCGGGCTTAGAGTCCTTAGGGAAAGGAGGAAGGTTGTAGCTAGTCAGCTCAAGTACTGATAGCGGTGCAGCCTGGAGTAACTTGCTCCAATGCTGCCCCTTTTCGCTCTCTTTAAAAGAGTGAAACCAAGAGGTATCAACACACTCAAGATAGATAGGTTCAGTCTTGTACGGCTGAAAACCGTCGTCTAGTTCAGGCACTTCTATGGCAGCGTACACGCGCCCCTTACGACGCGGCTCGCCATCTTCTTGATCAGGAGGAGCAAAGAATTTATTTTTGAACATAAGCGAGTACATACCTTTCTATGCAATGCCAAGCTCGATGTTAGAGCCTGCCAGTTTATTGGTTAAGTTGCGACTGTGTTTCCTGTATCGACGACCAGTGTTCCTCAACTTGGGCCAGCACAATTTGCTCTCCGCGAGTCACTAGTCGCTCAATCCATATATCCTTCATTTTGCTGAAATTAGTTGGATAGCCAGCTGTAAGCTCACCACTAACCAAATTATCGGGAGCAAACATTAGACTGCTATCTTTCTGGCCAAGATAAGGTAATAGGAAACCTTTGAGCTTTCCTGATTCCTTGAGATCAAATAGCCTCTTCGTAGCGAAATTTTGAGCCCTGGCAAAGACACTTTCAAAAGCAGCCTCCATACGTGACATCCACATAGAGGCAGGCTCAGCCACTTCAAGTCCGTATCCTGCTCGACATGCAATTATCCACTCGTGTTTCTCAACAGGCATGCTGTCAGGAAATTCACGATCCGGCCATAATGGAGCCAGCCCGAGGTTGTCATACACACCGCCATCAGTCAGCGTTATTCGATGAGAGTTCTCTTCTCCATCCTTTTTGAAAATCAGAATCTTATCAAGCGCCGGCAGTGCAGCTGGATATGCCGCAGAGGCTATTACAGCATCAGCAAGCTCAACCCCAGCAGCGCTCGCAGAGCCATAGCGCCAACAGTGGAGTCGCTCCTTGGTAAAGTAAAACGCCGCTTTAGATCTGAGCTCGCATGCAACAACAATTAGCGCCGGGCGCGCTTCATCAAGGTCTTCCAGCTTGCAGTGATTGAACGTCTCACTGAAGACATTCCTTAGGATTGTAGTCCGGCTGGCTTTCCGCAAAAACGGAGCACGATTTGGCCAATGATCTCCTGACCGTCCTAATCCCAGTATCTTCAGAAGCAGACGAGCGATGAGCGCAACCGCTCTCTCCAACATAAATGCAGAGGCATAGCCAACTGCTTTCAGTCCATCAGTGCTCGTCACAACTCTTTTTAATGCAGGCCGAACAAAACCTCTCCTCAAGACTTCCGTCACCCTCTTTTCAAATGAGTCGAACGAGCCTTGGTGACTACAATACATCCCAGCAAGAACACTACCACCAGACACGGCAGTGATCGTACTAACTTTCTCGAGAAGCCCCAGCTTATGTAGCGCCCGAAGGCATCCTAAATGGAAAGCCATAGCTCGAGCGCCCCCCCCAGAGAGAGCTAACGCGAGTTTGTCTGAACTGCCATCATCTGAGATCAGTAAAGTCTCATACTTTTTCATGAGCAATTACTCCGTGCACTATTTCTAGCTCCTGCCTGCCAGCTCGAAACCAAACATCTTGTTCACCACATATAGCCATCACGTATGGGGAGCCCACAGGTTCCATATGAGCTTTCAAATGAGCAAAAACATTCTCGTCATCATCGCTCGGTCTTGCAGGCACTCGACTAGGGTGACTGTGCCACTCCCCGATATAGTGCAGTCGGCCTGCCGAGGCATCACCTAACTGCTCAATGACAGGCTTAAGACCTTTGATCCCTCGAATAAAGTATGTTGGTGCTTGTTTACTGTCAGGCGGAGCAGGCAAAGCCGCAACCACGTGCACAACGTTCCGTACAAGATCAAATGTCCCTAGAAGCACGCCACCAGTTTCATTCTGTCCTGCGAGGGCCCGATGCGTCCTCATCGTCTGCACAACCTCATTGGAAACGGTAAAGCGGGCCTCACCATTTTGAAACCGTGAGACTTTATGCACAGGTATAACCACTGCGCTGACAACACCTGAGTCTGGCTCCAATCGCCACACCCGAAAACTAGCGTCATCTTCATCAAGTAACTGAGATAAGCGCCCAGCAGCCAGCCCACAAAGCGTGTGTACTTGCCACGGCGGGAGAGGCCGCGAAAGGTCCTGACATGCATTTGCGTAACGAATACGATCCATTCGAGCTGCGCTCAGATGATTATTGAGCGCAGACTCCGTCGCTACTGCCCAAAAATACTGCGCTTCGAGCTCATCCAGCTTGACTGTCCTAGCCGGGTCTTCGGACAAAACCACCAAATCAGAACCATCAGGACCGAAGAAAGCGCTTGCAGCACGCTTGACCGCTTGGTCCGCCAGCCACCCCAATACCGCAGGTGATGCGCTGAAATCGATTGCGACTTCTGAATCTCGTAGCGCTCTATTCAAAGCTGCCTGATCAACACCAGGAGAAAAAACATTAACCGAGATCGAGGAGTTTCCTCCCTCTGCCAAAACACCATCAAGCTCATACTGGAGAACCTGGGCTTTGGGGTAACCTACAGATACATTGCCCTGCACTTGGCGGACTGTGTTATGGGGAAGTGTTAGGTCTCCATCCACAAGTACCCATGGGCCGAGCCCGGATCGCGTTGCGATCATAGCCACGTTAGAACCAATGGCACCAGCCCCAATCCCTAGTAAAGGGGTGTCTTGTGCCCGACTGCAACCTGAAAAGTCTCTGGCGGCAGCTCTATCCAGCCGTTGAACAACCCGCCATGGATCCATTCGAATCGATGTAAGATCTGTCTTACTAACATCGCTGAAAAGCTTTGGCATCGTTACACCAGCTTCGGTAATGGTGAGATCCAAAGCCTCCCCAAGCTCAGCAACTGTAAAGCCGAAAGTGTAACACCAGACCTCAGGCTCCTCATCTGCCTCTTCGATGCCTCTTCGCTTCGGAACTGTAAGGATGAGTAGTGGAAGGCGCTTAGTAGCCTGAGACAGTTGTTCGGATTCCAGAAGCCACGCAGCCAAATCCTCAACTAAATTGAACCGAAGGTCTAGACACAAGCGCTGCAACGAGGCCAAATCGTAAGGAGTTCGAGCCAGACCTCTATGAACCTGACTTGGCAAGCGCGGGGAATAAACAGCAAAGTTATCATCCAGAACAGGCTCAGCAGGCTTCGAACTCGTCACACTTAATATATAGGAAACTCCATGCTTCAAGGCCATATCAATGAACCACGGCCCATGCACATCTCCAGGCGGAATGATGACGGTGTTAGAGCTTGTATGAATCAAAGGCTCTAAGAATTGGTCGTCAGCGTGCAAAGTGCCCGCAGCCATCGTCGAGAACCATGCTCTGATGCGTTCAATAAGGCCTTGACCTGTAAGCCCTGCAGCAAGGTCAGGCCAGCCCTCTTCCCAGATGCACAAACACAGTCCACCATTACCATCGCGCTCTAAGTTTGTATGCACTAACCCAATAGGAAAATCTGCACGTGTCGAAAGCACTTGGGGCGAGGAATCATCGCTAGCCATGAAGAAAATTCGTACTGGCTCTGTGGGGCTGATGGAAACACACCTACGCTGCTCAAGCTCAATCTCAAGCTCGACGTCCAAGATATCAAAATCACCGTTCCGGCTAACGTTTTTTAGGCGTGCATACGGGTAACTTTTTGACTCACTTAAGTACTGCACCACGGATCGTGCAAGCCGGGATCGAGGAGACTCATATACCTGACTCATGGTCTCCCCCTGCGCGAGGCGCTGGAGTCGCAATGACAATATTCGGCGCTTGCTTCCTAATTTTATAGCCGGTGTTTTTGATCTCAATAACCAGTGGTTCTGGCTTGGAAATTGATGGGTACTCCATTGAGACCACCCATTCCCCACAGAGCTTACGAGCTACTCCTTTATAATACGCCGCTGCCTGACGATGAGGTGGCTGCTTGTCGTCGTCGTCATTCGGGATGGGTTTACTGGTTGAAACTAGCAGTCCGGCATGCTGGCCAGCTTCTTCATAAAGCCACATAGAAGCCTCAGTAGGTTCTGTTTTGTCATCACCTTTTTCGGCAGACAGCGACTTGTAGCTACAGTGATGCGGGATGTTGTTGATATCCCACTCCAATCGACTATCTCGACCGTGATACCGCGTGACCTCCACGATGTCGTCGATAACCTCATGCGTGACATCAGCGGACAGAATCATTTTGGTCAACTGCTTATCAACCTCGAACGTCGCTTGCATGAACAGAGCATCATCGTTCCGCACGCGTACAACGTTTTCTTCATCTCGCTTACCGAAAGGTGAATGCACGAAGAACTCAACGCCATCGTGTTCCAAGTTAAACTCCGGGCACAAAGTACCAGCATCACTGATCAGGTTGCGGCGCTTGGCAGGCTCAATTTCACGGTCGATCAGGAATTGGTCCAGTTCATCCGGCCTGGAAAACACCCGAACCCCCTCCCCCTTTAGGAAGCGATGGCGAGCTTCTGCACGAAGCGTACGCGCCTGCCCTACCACCCCCGTCTCAAGAACCGCGTGGGCAGGCACCCACATAGTTTTGACCTTGATACGATCATCGTCTTGATACTTTTCAGCATGTTCCAAGTAAAAGACTTCTTTTGCACGGTTACAGTGATCTCTATCTAGGTGAGTGAACGCAACAACATCGATGTACTTGTTATCCCCCAGGATGTCGCGTAGCTCTTTCTCCAAATCACATCGTTTGTCATCTGGATCATCCGGGGTGCGCATATCGGCAAAGTCGAAAAGAATTCGACGACCATTATCTAGCTCGATATAACAGGTATCAGCATTGCCAATAGGAAAAAACCGTACAGTGTGCATATAATGACCTTCTAAGTGAATGAACATTCCAATACAAGATATTATAAGGTGTTATAATGTTGAAAAATGTTTCTTGACTTTCTCAATTTCATCAAAGATGTACTTAAATTTATCAAAGTTAATTTTTTCTTTGTTTGAACGAACAACCTTAGTAGAAAAAATATGTTTTCCGTAATGCTTGCTTATATCAATATGCTCAGCTGGTGAAAATGTTTTTCCATCAATCACAGTTCCGAGAGTTGCAGCATCAAAGAGATCTTCCATAGCGGAGTTTTTTCCGCCAGCATTGAGTGGTGTCAAAATAAGGTACAGATTATGGAACAAGTGAATAAAGCCACTACTTTTTAGTGTGGCCATATCATTGGGGCATGATTTAACTTTGTTTACTAAGTGATTTAATAAATCTTTAGGGCCAGTGTCATTATCAAGCACTAGAATTACAGGATTCTTGGCTTTCTTGTTTTCAAAGTACTTTAAATCATCAACATATCGCTGAACAAACCTAACAAACGGCGTTGCACCATCACCTATGTCGAGTAAATACATTGTTTTACGATTTAAATCAGGGAATTTTAGCTTAGGAGAATACTGTTTTTTATCTGATCTAATATTAAC